>JAUVIX010000231.1 GCA_030592565.1 Chlorobiota bacterium | reverse complement strand
ATTAGCGCTAAGTAATAATCTGAAAATTGAGTTTGATCCGGGAGTTATAATAAAATTTGATGGAGGTGGGTTTAAGATTGGTGATTCAAAAATAAATACTTTTATTTGTAAAGGCACTGAAAATGAGCCGATAATATTTACTTCAGCAAAATTAAATCCTGAAAGAGGTGACTGGAGCGGCATTTATTTCGGAAACAAATCAACATATGATTGTATTCTGGATCATTGTCATGTTCTTTATGCAGGAGACAATGGAGGCAATTTTCCTGCCGGTATTAGAATAAAAGGACATATTACAGTAAAGAATTGTACAATTGCCCATTCCCTGCACTGGGGTATCAGCTATTCTGAATTTTATGGCCCTATGTTTGAGAACAATGTTTTCTTTGATAATTTGGATGGAGATATATTCGGATATAAATAGCAATAAATAAATGAGTCGGGAATAAAGCCACAGATTCACAGATCAATAAAAACAATGACAGATCTTCAATATATCCATAATTATAAAATCTCAGATTTTATCTTTTTTTACTGAACTCATAGATACTATTTTGTTTTTATTATTTTAAACATAGTTTCTTTATCACCTGAAAAGATTTTGGCAACATAAATTCCTTTCTTCAAAAACCCGAGATCCAGAGGAAACCATTGTTTCCTGATGTTGGAAACCTGATAAACTGTTTTACCCGTAAGATCAAGAATATTTATCGAATAATCCCCTTCATATTGTTGTGTTACAATTAAATAATCGGTAAAAGGATTGGGGTAAACGGTGTACTCATTATAATCGGTTACCAAAACATTCATCCGTACTTTTGATGTGTTTCCGTTTATATCGGTTGCCGTCCACTCAACTTCGGTATTTCCCACAGGAAATACTGCTCCTTCGAGAGTTTCTGTTTCTGTAATGTTGTTGTAAACATTGGAAATACCGCAGTTGTCAATTATTATATCCGGGTCGGCAAGATCACTCTCTATTTTATAGTCTTCATTTACAGAAAAGAACCTTACTGTCTCAGGCTGAAACATCATCACCGGAGAAACAGTGTCCCTGACGGTTACAGTTACATATTCCGATGTTGAGTTCCCTATTCCGTCAACAGCAGTAACCAGGATTGTATTTTCTCCAATATTGAAACAATCAAATACAGACTTTGACAGAGTTGTATCAATATATCCGCAGTTATCCGAAACTTCCTGAATTGCATAAGCAACTGGAATTTCGGTTTGAGCACCGTCCTTCAGATATAAATCAATATTTTTAGTTTTAAGTATAGGCGGCTCATCATCTGTAAATATATTGAGAGTCACTGTGTCTGAATATATACTTGCGTCACCATTTTTTACTCTACATCTGAATAATAAACTGTCCAATTCAATTGTAGGATCAATAATGGTCAAAACATTGGTTGTGAAGTTTTCAAAATCCTCATTGTTATATTCTTTAATCGTCTTAAAATAGAAAGTCCCATCATATCCATAGACTTCCCAACTGTATGAAGTTGCATCTTTTGCAAGAACAGAAAAGGTTGTGGGCTCGTGCGAACAAACAGTACTGTTTTCAGGTTGCTGTAGTATCTCTAATAAATAGTTTTCTATCCAGAAAAATTCGCTATTTAAACTAATTAAAATATCCAGATCATTGTCGTTATCCAGATCAACTTTATCAAGTGCTTTCGCATTATAAATGTCATCCATTATCTCTTTTTTATAAAAATACATTTCATTATTTCTAGCAAAAGTCAGATTATAATCCCAATCAGAATAAATTATTATATCTCCGTCTCCGTCATTATCAAAGTCACCTGCGGTAAAATAGGTTGCTCTTTTTATGCTTAAAGACTGAATAAATTCAAAGTTTCCGTTTCCTGTATTTTTAAATATTAAAACATAATCCCAGTAGTCTTGGTTTACCGAAACAATAAAATCATCTTTTTGATCTCCGTCCAAATCAAATACATCTATATAGCCGGCATAATTAAAATTAATCGGTATATCTACAAGTTGTTTTGTAAAAGTTCTATCCCCGTTATTTTTATACCAAAACAATTGTTTAGTTGAATAATTAATATTTATTGACAGGATGTCGTAATACCCGTTATTGTCAAAGTCGCTAAAGCATAATATGCGTCCAGAGCCGTTTCCCCATTCAATGACTCTGGGGTTAATAAAATTGTTGTTTCCGTCATTTTCGTACCAAATAATTTTCTCGGCACTACTCCCGATGACATCCACATCTCCATCATTATCCATATCATAGGCAGCGACAAACTTAGCATAATCTAATGAATTAGTTATTATTTTAGGAGTTGAAAAACTATAATTATCGTAATTCTCAATCCAGGCAATGGTCTTGTCTGATAGTGAAGCAAAAAATACATCATAATCCCCGTCATTATCAATGTCATAAACAAACACCGATTTAATATTATCAAGAGTGTTATTGATCAGTACAGGGTCATCAAAGGAGCCATCTCCGTTATTGCTGAACCAGGCTATAGAGTCAGCCCAATTGCTGGTCACAATATCAATATCTCCGTCAAAATCAAAATCAACAGGTGTTAATGCATTAGGGGTATAATATTTATTATTTATTATATGCTTTTCATCAAAATAGTTTTGTGCTGTAATGTTGCTAAACAAAAACAGCAAAACCGACAAGTTGATTATTATAAATCTTATTTTATTCATAACACTTATTTTTATCTCCCCCGGCTATCCCTGTCCAGACTGCGATAGTTGATAGCTTCGGCGAGGTGTTCGGGTAAAATATTTTTTGCGAATGTGGGATTGATTTACAAAAATCCAAAAACAAATAATATTATTATTTTCAGTCTCATATTAAATATTATAAAATACAAAACTACAAAAAAAAGTATTACCTCCCCAACTACCCTTTCTCGGCGTAGTCTCCTGACTACGCTACGTAGTGTTTCAATCAAAATATTCCATTTACCAAAGTAAAGGCGAGTCCTAAAGCAAAAGCCAGTGTAGTGGCATGACCCGGCCTGAGAATAACCTCCAGCCCCCCTAACTTTTGCTCAAGCCTGATTGTTTCTTTTGCAGGTTTCTTATGCTTCTTTGTAATAACTGTATCTTTACTAATTGTTCGCAATTCATCCAGTTCGTCAACTCATAAATTCCTATTGGTATTTTCTCACTATTTCTCCTTCTATCGCGTTAAAAATTGAAACCATTCTACGAGTAGCTTTACAGTAATTCATAAGTATAAAAGAATAAACTCAAATTTATTGTTCTGTTGCTTTTAATAAGCCTCTTCACATTCACAAGCTGTAATAAAGAAGAAGAAGTGGTAGAAGTAGAAAAACCGCCAATGGGAATTTTAAATGGCACTGTAACTTCTGCAACAACCGGTGAAGCAATTTCAGGTGTAAAAATTGATTTGTACTTAGAAAATGGAGATCCAGCCGGAATGAGTTTAGAAACAGACACCAGTGGCTTCTATTCAGCAGAGCTGGAGCCGGGAAACTATTCTGCAAGGGTTTACAGCCAGGGATTTGAATCAATTCCTCCGTATTAGATCCTGATTGGATAATAAAATTTGGCGAACCTGAAGTATCTGTAAACAATAATGCAACAGAAAAGGATTTCAGTGTAACAGGGGCTGTTACCCTAACAAGCCCTAACAATATATATCCTGATGCAATACCCGTTGAAATAACTGAAACAGTTCCTACCTTTACATGGGTAGCCTATTCCAGTTCTTCTGATTATGCAATAGAGGTTACAGATGCAAACGGGAACCTTATTTGGGGAGGAATTGACACCAGCGACGATATTCCGGTTAAAAATGTAATTGTAGATGGAACATCTGTTGGTTTTAATTATGATGGTACAGCTACCGTAGCCAAACTTGAAGCAGGACAAATATACCGCCGGAGAATATACGCCAGTAAAGATGATAATAATGAGCCAGCGGGTTGGAGGTTGATATCAATGAGCGAAGATCAAATGGGATTGATTAAAATTGTTGAAGCCGATTAACAAGAAGCAAAAATAATGCGTAATTCTGTCAGCTGATGGGTGAATATACAAAGACAGGGGAAATATTCCCCTGTCTCAAATACAAACCTGATATGGAAGATAAAAGGAGGTTATTTTGTCTCTAATACAGCATATTTGGATATCCTCCAGAATTCCTTCGGATCATTTATTTGCATATAAGCAATCTGCTCATTTTCCTTAACCCATTCATATGACCCTTCAGGATGCTCAGTGATTAATTCAGCTTCCTCAGCATTAACCTGGAACGATTTTGTTTCTGTAAGATCAATTTTTGTAAATAATTCGTTTGTAATGTTGCTTTCAAGAGATGTTGATTTACCAAGCCCCAAAAAGCCACCGGCTTTTGTTACGATTCCTTTTTCCTCCAACTCTTCATAATTACCTGACAGTATATAGGCCGTATTCATGACAATCACTTGATCTTCAATCGTGCTTTTTTGAGTCATTACAACGGTTTCAAGGGTTCCTACCTCTCCATCCATATCTGAAATTGTTGAATCCTTTTTAGCTAAACCCTGGTTAAGTACCATAATATTCTCATTCCGTTCTTCAATTGCTTTGCTAAGATATTCAACCTTTTCGTTAAGAGCGGCAATTTCAATCCCGGAATTTTTAAGCTTTCGCGATAATACAGCAATTTTCTTTTTGTTTTGCTTAACCAAACTATACACCAACTGAATATCTTCCTGAATTTTCACTTTTATATCTTTAGCAAGTTCCTGATCATTTGTTTGAACATCCAAAAGATTTTCCTGCTCTTTGATATATAGCATATCTTTTTCAATCTGATTAAGAACATTTACATAGTCGTTTACCAGTGAATCGCGCTGATATAATTTTAAAGCCAGTGTATTGCCCCTGATTTCTTCTATTATCATCAAATTGGTTTGCTCTTCTTGGTAATCTTTAAAATATATATTACCTGAAACTACAATAGCAATTATAATCGCTATCAAACTAAAAATACTTACATTTTTTACGTTCATAATTTTGATCTCCTATTTTTTAATTTAAAAATTCTTTAATTAGTGCTAATATTTCAAAACCCATTCCATTGTTAAATAATCTTTTAAAACATTGATTTGCAACACACATCCATATAAATAGACGTATTCAAATAGTCAATTTGCTATGAAAATTGTCATTTTGACAAAAAAACACTTATTGGAACAACTTTGGAGAGGTACTTATTGGCTACAAGAAAACGCAATACCTGCATTATGCTTGACTTAAATATCAATCATATACAAAAACACCTGACATTTAAGCCTTCGTCTCGTACTTACGGGATTCTTGACGCTTTCTTATCAGCCAAGGAGTTTTCATGCAAACACTACTTATCTTTCTTTTCTTCCCTCAGCATTCTGTAAATTGTGGAAAGGCTGATATCAAGCTTATCAGCTACTAATTGCATATTATCATTATATTTTTGAAAAAAGGCTTTTACTATCCTTAGGTTATATTCCCGCATAGTCAGGTCTTCGCTTATTACATCGGGCAGTGGATCATCGGAGCTAAAAATCAGATCAGCCGGTTCAATATGATCAGTATTTAATAAGGCAACAGCAAGTTCAACCACTGACTTTAATTCCCTGATATTTCCCGGATATTCATAACTTATAAGTTTTTTCTTTGCCTGTTCTGAAAAGTCTTTAAGCTTAATATCATTCTCCATGCAAAAATTTGAAACAAATGAATTAGCCAATAACAGGATATCATTGTCCCTTTCCCTTAATGGGGGCAATTCGATAGGTAAACCGAGTAAGCGATAATACAGATCTTTTCTGAATCGTCCTGATTTTACTTCCTTATGCAAATTTCTGTTTGTTGCCACGATAATCCGGCAATCCGTCTTTACTGGTTTGTTGCTCCCAATCCTTGTAACTTCTTTTTCCTGGATAACCCGTAACAACTTTGCCTGAAAATTAGGGTCCATTTCTCCAATTTCATCCAGAAAAAGTGATCCTCCGTGTGCTTCTTCAAATTTCCCAATGCGACGATAGGAGGCACCGGTAAATGCTCCCTTTTCATGCCCGAATAATTCACTTTCAATCAAATCCGCCGGAATTGCAGCAACATTTATGGCTACAAACTTATTGTTTTTGCGTTTTGAATTATAATGTATAGCCTTGGCAACCAATTCCTTTCCAGTCCCAGTTTCACCAGTGATCGATACCGTAATATTTGTTTCAATGGCTTTATTAATCAGTTCAAATACTTTTTTAATGGCAGGACTTTCGCCAATGATGGTTTTTCGGAAAATAAACTTTTGCTGGATTTCTTTGCGCAAGATATTGATCTCATTTTTCAGGCCTGCTCCTTTTTGTAAGTTCAGAACTGTATTTAACAAGCGCTCTTTTATGTCCTCCGACTTTACAATGTAATCATAAGCTCCATATT
>JAUVIX010000086.1 GCA_030592565.1 Chlorobiota bacterium | reverse complement strand
TTTTGCTGATTTCATAATATGTTGTATTTTAAGTTGTTAAACATACGTAAAGATACACATTTTTTTCTAAAAAAGTACTAATTGATTGAATAATAAATCTTTAATCCTTAACTAAACGACATTAGTCGGAGGGGGTGTGTTACCCAACTGTAAACGGCATCTAGCAATCTCCTATTTTTCGCAAAAGCAAATCATCACTTTTGAGAAAAATTTTAGAATTTCAAATTATAAGACAAAGTAATAAAAATAATGGTAATTAATCATTTTAAATTAATATATATAGCTATATTTCTATTACTTATATGATTTTTTATAATGAATTATCATTTTTTAAGTTGACGCCTATGCGATATGTATCGGGATCGCCAAAACTATAATACTTTTTTGCTTTCTACTCCCGCGCTAAAGCACGGGGCGATTGAATATCAATCACATACACCTGATGAGCAGTTAATATTCTTTTCGTTCGCTAATAAGATAATAATTATTTAACATAAACTTAAGAATAACTTAAAGCCGAAATATTTGCAATCAGATGTTTAATAAATAGTTTTGCAAGACAATAAAAAACAATATATGGAAACCGTTTATCTTATAATCGTTATCGTCCTGGTACTTCTTGCAGTTTCTGACCTAATAGTAGGTGTTAGTAACGATGCTGTAAACTTTCTTAATTCTGCTATTGGTTCTAAAGTAGCACCATTAAGAGTTATAATGATTATTGCAGCCTTGGGAATTATTGTAGGAGCAACTTTTTCGAGTGGTATGATGGAGGTGGCCAGAAAGAGCATTTTTCATCCACAACATTTTTACTTTTCAGAAATCATGATTATTTTTCTGGCAGTGATGATAACGGATGTTATCCTGTTAGACACATTTAATACATTCGGGATGCCCACCTCAACAACCGTATCAATTGTGTTTGAGCTTCTCGGTGCTGCCGTGGCCGTGTCTGTGCTCAAAATTTATAATGACCCGAATGCCCTTGAAATAAACGAGTATATCAATTCAGGGAAAGCCCTTGCTATCATTTCAGGAATATTGCTCTCTATTGTAATTGCATTTACCGTCGGGGCGATTGTTCAATATATTGCCAGATTACTATTTTCATTTAACTATAAACGAAATCTTAAGTATTTCGGAGCAATATGGGGCGGAATAGCGATAACCGCAATTACCTATTTTATTTTGATAAAAGGGGCAAAAGGGGCATCCTTTATGTCGGATGAAACCAAAGAATTTATCAGCCTCAATTCCTTTGCAATTATTGGCATAAGTTTCATCGGCTGGACTATTGTCCTTCAACTGATTTCGATGATAACAAAATTAAATATCCTTAAATTTATTGTTTTTGTTGGAACCTTTGCCCTTGCAATGGCTTTTGCCGGTAACGACCTTGTTAACTTTATTGGTGTCCCATTAGCCGGATATGAATCATATATTTCTTTTATTGCAAATCCGGGTGCTGAGCCAGATACTTTTTTAATGTCGGACCTGACAGGAAAAGTCAAAACCCCTACTTTCTTTTTATTAATAGCAGGATTAATAATGGTGGTAACCCTATGGACTTCAAAAAAAGCTAAATCCGTAACTAAGACGGAGATCAATCTCGCAAGGCAGGATGCCGGTAGTGAAAGATTCGGATCTTCTATGTTTGCAAGATATCTGGTTCGAGGAGTAAGCAACTTTTCTGAAACATTCAAAAACTTTCTGCCTCGTGCTGTACAAAGTAAGATTGAAAAACAATTTAACCAGGTTGAATATCAAAAACAACAAAATGCCCTTGGTGACGAAGCTCCATATTTCGATATGATAAGAGCATCTGTGAACCTTGTAGTTGCAAGTATTTTAATCTCATTTGCTACTTCTATAAAGCTGCCATTATCTACTACATATGTAACATTTATGGTGGCTATGGGCACTTCTCTAAGTGATAGAGCCTGGGGGCGCGAAAGTGCTGTTTACAGGATTACCGGTGTAGTTGCAGTAATCGGGGGATGGTTTTTTACCGCTTTCTCAGCATTTACCCTTGCTTTCCTAATTGCTATAGTCATAAAATTTGGAGGTTTTGTATCTATAATAATTCTTGTAGGATTGGCTGTTTTCTTTGTTTACAGAACACATCTGATTCATAAAAAAAGAACTGATGATAGCGAAGCTGAGGATGTACTGGAAAGAGAAGAAGTAATGACAGGTAAAAAAATATTTGCTAAATGTTCAGATACTGTTGTTGAGGCATTAACTAAAATCTCAGAGGTCTTAAATTCTACTATTAACGGGCTCATTCAGGAAGACTTAAAACAATTGAGGAAATCTGTACGTGAGGTTGAAAAAATTAATAAAAAGACCAAATCACTAAAAGATAATTTAAGCGATACTATTTCTCATCTTGAAGAGAGTTCGGTTGATACAGGCCATTTCTATGTTCAAAGTCTGGATTATCTTCGAGAAATGGCACATAGTATTTCATTCATAAATAAGCCAAGCTTTGATCATGTGGATAATAATCACAAAGCCTTATTACAAATTCAGTCTGAAGAACTAATGGATCTTACCTTAATGATAAGGGAATTTGTCCGGCAGCTAATCCAGGTAATTAATGAAAACGATTTTATGTTAGTCAATGACCTAATAGAAAAGCAACAAAAAATACTCAAATTCATTGATATTTCCAGAAAAAAACAGGTAAAAAGAATTAAGGCAAATGAAGTTGGCACACGGAATAGTTTATTGTTTCTCGGTCTTTTATCAGAAAGTAAAAGCCTGATGCTTCAGTCAGTTAACTTTCTTAAATCATATCGCGATTTTGCTGATTTTGTTAATGGCAATTCGAAAGAGGTTTAACTAAAAAACTCTCAATCATAATTTCGCGCCTCTATTGTTTACCCTGCTTCAAGTTGGTATTGCTACAAACTTGTTTAATGATTCAAGGACTTTCTTGTTGGTGACAACACTAACAAGATGCAAGGCAATTAAAGATTACACTCTGAAACATTTTACTGTCCTACTAAACATACAAATCGCTAATCACAGCTTTTATACTGCAATTATTCTGGCACCTGACAATCAATACCGTTATTATTGAACCATAAATCATCCTTATCAACATTATCAACCTGACCATCAAAATTATAGTCCAGAAGTTTATATCCTGATTTGCCTGCCTCTGCTTTCCATAAAGGAAGATCAGTATTATTAATATGACCATCACCATTTCCATCACCGGAATACATTCCCCAAATAATGCCTGATAATTGCTTCTGTGCATTCGTACCATGAGCAGCACCTGCTGAATTTGAAAAGTCATAAGAATAATCACCACTATTTTCAGTCAAAGTACTTGCTGATATTACAGCAAGATGGTTACGCGAATAAACCACAGCAAACAGGTGATTAACAGGTTGTACTGTGAAAAATAATTGTGATATCCCGTCTGCTGAAACTATGGAACCGTCGGCAAGAAGTAACCCCGCCTGACGTTCTAACCTCGTTCCTACATTGGCACTCTGAGCATCAACTGCATCACGTAATTCCACTAGAACCCAGTCAACAACATTAGCTGTACTCCCCGAGATTGTTTCAGCTCCACTATAGTTCCACGTAGCCGTATTAAATGGTTGTGTTTGTGGAAACTCAGCTAATCCCTGCAAATTAGTATTCATCCCGGTATAATTAAAAGGCCCCTCAAGGAAAACAGTCAGGTTAACATTATAGCCGTTTACAACATTAAGCGTTACAGGAATTATAACAAGCGGCTCGTCCGGATCATTACTGTTGAAATAAATATCTGCCGTGTAAACGCCTTCTTCCAGAGTACCTGCATCAAAACCAACGTTAATGTTTGTATGTCCGCCTGCATCAACTACTCCGGATATTGAAGAGCCACCATCAAGAGTCAGCCATTCATAGGGAGGATTGTAAGTGTAATCAACAACAAGATAAGGAGGATTTGTTTCATTCCATCCGTCAAAAACAATATAATATGTAGTTGAATAATCCCGTGAATCCATCCCGATTGCAAACCAGCCGTTGACAAGTGAGTTTTCAAGGTCAGTATTAGCTTTAGCATTCAGAATCCAGTTATGCCAGCCAGTGGCAAAAGAGCTCGATTCATTTCCATAATAGTACGCTGAATCCGTTGCGGAATGAGCCTCCACCCAATCTTTTATATCCGAGCCTAAAGCTGTTACCGGATCCATTGGTAAAGATGTTGCGCTCCAGTATGGAAAATATGTCTGGTTAACATATCCGTATAATTCAATACTGTTTATTGTTGCTCCGACAGGGATGGTGCTGACATTAAATTTAAACCATCCGTCTTCAGGGTTCTGACCTCTGATAAGGCTAATCTCTGTTTTTGTTATTCCATCAGTGGTTCCGGTTGAATAGTTACCTGATCCGGGATAAACATTAACAATGTTTTTGGAATCACCTGTATAAACTATCTGGGCAGTATAATTTAGTTGCTGATCCCCATTATTATCAATAGAAAGTATATCGGCAGTAACCCCTTCAGGAGCTAACCACTCTTCAAAAATGCCAGGAGAATAAGATAAGACAGGGCCAACAACCCCGCAACCTGTAACAGCAACATTAATACTCGGACTATTGGGGTCATTACTCAACACATATACATTATCGCTAAAACAATTCACATATGTTGGAGCAAAAGTAATATTGATCACCTCACTACTCCCCGGGTTAACAGTAAAAGATATTGTGTTTTTCATATCCTCTTTAAAAGCGGATTTATTCCCTTCGCTTACAGTGAATGGAACCGGCGAATTAATTGTACCCGATAGTATAGCACTTCCGCTATTTGATATTGTGAAAGTTTCGGTAGAAGTTGAACCAAGAGATACCTCGCCAAAATCAATAAACAGAGGATCAACAGCAATATCAGGTTCAACAGGTGCTATAGGTGGAAATACAATAAAATCAATCCATCCGCAATCTGATCCGGAACTTACCGAACCATCTTTATCATAAATCCATTTGAAAGTATGTACACCGGCTATTACAGGATAGCTAACTTGCTCCCATTGCACTTCACCTGACCATTGCCCCTGCTCTGTCCCGTCAATGTAGAAAAACAGCTTATCCCAACCACTTTCGGAAGAGACTCTCCTGTAAAAAGATATTGTATCATCAATTGTAGTTTCCAAAGTGACCAATAATTCAGAAGACTGACTATGAGATATTATTCCCGATTTGGCAGAATATATGCCTTCATAAGGATCAGTTGTTGTTAATGTCCAGTCGGCATCACCACCGAAAGACCAGGGGAATTTACTAAAGCCGGCACTCTCCCAGTCTTCAACAACCAATCCAACAGACTCATAATATGTTTTTGATATATCATAGTTTCCAGCATCAACATTTAATAAAAAATCCACAGATGTTCCCAAAGGAGTTGATGCATCAATTAAGATATTGAATTCAGCACTTAAAAAAGACCCGGCATTAATTACTCCAAGTAGATTTGTACTGCTATTTACTACTACATAAGGACTTACCGATGAAAGTGAAGCAACTGCATAAGGTGAATTGCTGTGTCCGTTGTTTGAAACAACAATACTAATATCGACTGTTTCCCCCGGATCTAAACGGCCATTTCCATTTCCCCCGGCAACATCATCAATTATAATATTGTTATCAGCCTCAAGCAGAGGAGCATTAATAGTAATATTGATTGCGGAATTCCATATATCAATACCATCTGTCATCTCAAGATCGAACTCAGCAACATGCTGATCAGTTACATCATCAGAAATATCAAAAGAAAAGGCACCCATCTGTAACGATGTACCTCCTGCAGCAATATCAGGCCAGTTATTAGAATTATCAGTTATTGTTACATAAGAATCTGTAGATGAGAGAACTGCCGAAACTGTTGTAGCTGTTGAGCTTCCAATATTTTCAATGTTAACATCCAAAGCAATGGTCTCATCAAAATCTGCTTCTCCATTATTGTTTCCGGCATTATCATCAATCTGGCAGCTTTCCATCGAAAGGTATGGTCCGGAAGGTGAGGCAACCATAACAGTTCCCATATATGGTTGACCGTTTTGTCGTGTAACAACAACATCTGCAGTTCCGGGAATAGTTATTGGAGTTAATGTGACATCGGCTACACCTGAAGCATTAGCAACTGCTGCGCCATGAAGTACTCCGTCTTTTGAAATAGCTACATAACCATATGGCTCAGTATTAACCGTAAAAGAGGTTGCACCAAGTGGCATCATTCCGGTATAAGTTGCATTTGTGACAGGAGGCTGCGACATATAAATCATTACCGACGGATCACCCATCAGGTGATATATTTCCCAATAATAGATTTCGCGTGTTGAGCCCGACTGAGTAACTGCAAGATTTCCTGCCGAAGGCATCTGTCCCTGAGTAACATACCATTCGCTTAATGGTTCACTATTATCGTGAAAAGTCCTGTCATAAGCTCCAAGATGGTCACTGTTGTAAACAGGGTTTGCCGAGATAGCTTCGAGTCCGACACCCCACCAAAAATCCTCATCCCAGTAAGTACTGTTAGAACCACCAATATAACCTAAAGCACCTTTATCCTGAGCACGCAGAACCTCTTCGCCAAAACAGGTTGTCTGAAACTCTAAAGAAGAGCAGCAGTTTCCAACCATAAGGCAATATTTATGTGCATTTGATAAACCGGCAATATCACCTATACCAAAACCCGGGTTAGCCCAGCCATTTGGGCTGCAATGTGCTGTATAGTTTGCATAAGAGACTCCATCACTCACATTTTGTTGAATATTTGCGGAATAATTACCACCTGTAGACTCAGGTTGCAGGTATGTGTGTGACAAAATTCCGTGAGCTGCATTAAAATAATTGGTAGTACCATAATTTATCTGTCCATTACCCCAGGTCAACTGGTGAGAAGCATCAGCACCGGCAACCATTACCACCTCATCAAGGAAAGAGGGATCTGGCATAAGATATTTTTCGTATTCGAGTGTTTTGTCAATCTGCGGTTGTAATTGTGGAATTGTTTCAGCAGAAAACCTGCCATAGTAACATTCAGGGAAAATATCACTAGTATATTCGCAATAATAAAGATCGGTAACATGATTATCTGATGTGCCGATAAAAGCCGGTATCTGTGCGACATCTCCAACAAACAGGACAAAACTCTGAGGATTGTATCCGGCAGCCGGATTATTATACAAATCCAGCAAATAAGCTTTTATTGATGTTGTAGTAGTACCAACGTTCGGATTATCAGTATAAGCCTCAATCACATTAAAACCTTTCTTTATCTTCCATTCTATAAATGGCTGTAAGGTTGATTCAAACATCGGGTCTGAAACAATAACATAAGTTACAGGTTCATCCATAATTAATTCGTCGGTAACCTCTTCTTTAAAATTGGAAACCATCTTGTAAATACTTTCAAAATATGGAGAGAACAACATCTTTTTGGTCTCGACAGTTTTACTCACATTTCCTCCTTCAAAATCTATCCTGATATCAAGTTCAGTATATATCTCCAACTTATCAGTAACCGGATTATACAGAAAGGGAGATATCTCCAAAAGTGCCATCCTCACACCTCTCATAACACCAAGATATTTCACGCTGGCAAGCCCCACTGAATAAAACTTATCAGTTTGATAAGCCTGTTGATCGTAAATGAATTGGATATCTTCCGGATCAGCACTTTTTGACACAGAGGGCTGCACAGGAAAAATCTTGTACTCAATATTCACCTCTCCAAGATCAAACTCCAAAAACTTTTCGTGCGGAATCGTCAGATGCATTACAGCTCCTTCAGGAATTTCAATTATCCTTTTCAATACTGGTAACTGCGGCTTACCCTCCTCCATACTGAATCCGTATCCTTCAACTGATATCTTTGAAAAAAGGCCATATTCCGTTTTCACATTTATATAATCAAAATCACCAATTCTGTTTTTAAATTGTAGCGTCGAGTAATCGTTTTGAGTAATGACCGCTTCGGTCTGTACGGCATCAGATACAATAACATTCTGAGACATAACAGCCGAAAATGAAATCATGGATGCAATTAAAATAACGGGTAAGAATAAATTTTTCATAATACTGATTATTAAAGATTAATAATAAAACGCTTTTCAAAAAAACAATGCCAGGGAAACATTAGCCTGCAAAAATAAATAATCTATATAAATAATGATTATAAATTTCTACTTTTGTGGCTTTTATAAACTCATTTTATATTTAATGGCACTTATACATTCATTCGAAAAAAGCGGTAATTTCCTTTTTAAGCACCGCGGGCAAATACCGGTAATTCTGTTTATTCTGGCTATCCCTGTAGTTTATTTTACGAACTATGAGGCGTTTTCAGATACTACCAAACTTATTGTTACCATCGTTGCAATAGCTGTTAGTTTGGCCGGTTTTATAATACGGGCAATATCAATCGCTACAACCCCTGCAGGAACATCCGGAAGAAATACTGACGGACAAGTGGCTGAATCGCTGAATGTAACGGGAATTTATTCTACGGTGAGGCATCCTCTCTATCTAGGTAATTACCTGATGTGGATAGGGATAGTAATCTTTACATTCAACATCTGGTTTGTTATTGCAGTGTCGCTGGCATTCTGGCTCTATTATGAGAGAATAATGTTTGCCGAAGAGAGATTTCTGGAACGCAAGTTTGGTGATATATATCTTGAATGGTCGAAAAAAGTGCCTGCATTTACTCCTTCGTTTTCTAATTATTTTAATAATGTTGTTCCATTTTCCTTTAAAAGTGTTTTAAAACGTGAATATTCAGGAGTTCTGGCTACTGTGTTGAGCTTTGCTTTTATTGATGAGTTGAGATATTTTTTCATATACGGAAAGTTGGATTTTTACAGAGTTTCAATTTATGCTTTAGGTATTTCGATTGTGATTACATTGATATTGCGAACATTGAAGCACAGCACAAAGATGCTGGATGAAAAAGGGAGATCGTAAATTTGCAGTTAAGGGTTATGAGTTTGGAGTTATGCGTTATGAGTTATAAGTTATGAGTTACGAGTTACGAGTTACGCTTTGACCTGAAAGGCTTTGCAAGCCTGTAAAGTGTAGGGGTGTCAGCCGATGACTAAGCGCAGGAACAGGAGGCGGAAAGTCACCTGCTGACTAAGGGTGGTGCGTTAAATAACAGGTGCTCAACAAAACTACATAAAGGTATCTTTTTTGTGATTCTTTGTGTTTTTGTGTCTCAGTGGCAGGAATATTTACCACAAATGATTTGTAAATGAAATCAATTTGTTATAAAAATCTGCTAAATTGGAATATTGGGAACTTAGCAATAATGAAAGCCTGGTAAGCCTAACAGGTCTGTTAAAAATACAAACTGAATGACAAAAGGAAACAGAAAAATATACATCTACCTTGTCGCTATACTTGCTATGCTCTTCTGGGGAATGTCTTTTGTTTGGACAACCATTGTTTTTAAATACTATTCGCCCATTACAACAGTATTTCTTCGCCTTTTAATCTCAACTGCTTTAATGTTTGGCGGACTGAAACTTTTAGGCAAGATGGAAAAAATTAAAAAAGGCGACCTGAAGCTATTTTTAGTGTCCTCTCTACTAAATCCATTTCTCTACTTTGTCGGAGAGAGTTATGGATTAAAGTACTCCTCCCCTACAATTAGCGCTGTCTTTATTTCATTGATTCCCCTGATTATTCCAGTTGTCGCATTTTTCTCTCTTCGGGAGAGATTATCAAAGCTCAGCATCATTGGACTAATTATCTCATTCAGAGGAATTATGATGATGCTTATTAATAAAGATCTTAGCCTGAATGCAACGCCGGCCGGGATTGCATTTCTTTCACTGGCAGTACTTACAGCAGTATGGTACTCAATATTATTGAAAAAACTAACCGCAAAACACTCTCCATTTTTTATTATAGCTACACAAAACCTTATCGGGACAATTTACTTTCTGCCCCTGTTCCTTATATTTGAACTACCTGAGTTTTTATTAGTCATACCAAACTTTGAACTCGTAAGCTCGCTGCTTTCACTTGCTATTTTGTGTTCTTCGCTGGCTTTCGTATTTTTTGCAATGTCAACAAAAGAAATTGGAGTCAGCAAAACCGGAATGCTTACAAATCTGATCCCTGTTTTCACCGCAATCTTTTCCTACATAATGCTTGATGAGTATTTTAGCATTAACAAAATCGCAGGAATGGCAGTAGTTATGATAGGACTATTCCTGTCGCAGATAAATAAGACGACGCAGGTTATTCAATATACGGGGACATAGAAATAACAATAGTAAAAAGTTTTATTCCCAAAACTGTCCTGAATTATTCATTATTAATATCTTTTCAGAATCAGAATATATTTTTTCATTGTAATTTAATGGCAAAAGTAAAACATGCTTACAATTAGTGTTTTCAACATCAAATTCACTTCTAACAGGACGCATAAACTTAAAACTGCTTTTAGCCATATATTTGAGATAGGCAGATGAGCTGATAATACGGATAGATTTGTTAACCTCCATTTTTTCTTTGCTTATAAAGCAATTTCTCAACTCCTCTAATCCTAATATTTCCCCATTTTCTTTAGTAATGTAAGTGTTAAATGCGGCATCCATCATAATCCATTTTTGTTCATCGTTCCAGTACACCTCAGTTACAACATGTACATCATTGTCATTTTGAAAAACAGATAAACATGTAATGTACCTAGCTTTCAAACCTATAGATAAATATAACTCAGATAATGCAATCCCAAAATCCCTACACACAAAAACAGTGCTTAAATCAGATTTCCTGCTAAGCATCTCTATCAGATTTCGGGGTTTACAAAAAGTTCTTCCATCCTTACCTGAGTACCCATATTCATAATTCAATGTTTCACTTAACCAGGTTTTGAGTTTAATTATTTTATCAATTTCAGAAAGGCTATCTAAACTTTTGGGAAATGAAGGCTCCAATTTCAACTGGTTTAAATATTCACTGTTTGTTTTGTAAACGAATTTAATTGTATCATCTACTCCTAATGTATCGTATTTCTCATATTTCTTCAAAATTTCACAATACCCTGCATATCCGGTTGTCAATTTCTGTAGATCTACATAATTACAACCTGTCAATATTAAGACTAATACTATTACAAAAGATAATAATCTCATATTCCATTTGTTTAGAAACTACCTTGTAATAACAAATCTCGAATGAGTAATTTTATAATTACTCTGCTTCCCGGTTAAGCTAAACAAGTAAACTCCGGGTGAAAGGGCTTCAACATTAATGGTTACTTTATCATTCTTAATTGTTCCATTAATAATTGGCTTGCCAGTGATATCATAAATAAAATAATCAAAATCACTATTGTTTTTGAATGAGGAAATGCTAATATGGATTAGTCTGTTAGCCGGATTAGGATATATCTGGATTTTACTTTCCGAAATACTACCTTCCTCTATTCCAAAAACTGATGGTTTTTCAGTTCCTTCATAATAATTCAGTCCACCTGAATAATTTCCTGTTACAAGGTCAAGCCAGCCATCATTGTTGATGTCGGCTATCGCAGATGCAGAGCGCATTCCTTTTTCAATCTCAAAAGGTTCATTATTTATCAGAGCGTGCAGATTATCCGACTCTGTAAATGTTCCTTCGAGGTTTCCTGAAATATCCTCAAAATAAAATATTTTCCCCTGCTCCGAACCAACAATTAACTTAATATCTCCCTGCTGATCCTTGAAAAATCGTGGTGTACTGTATCCATAATAAGAGAGATTGTTATCTGTAACATTAACTTTCCCAAGGCTATCTGTCACAAAAGTAAAAACCGGGTCGGTAGCAGTTCCGGTATTTTCATAGTAGTTGAGATTCCCTTTTCGCTCACCTACAACCAAATCAGGCAATCCGTCTTCATTCAGGTCGAAAAGCTGCGGAGTACTAAAAAATCCCACATTGATTCCCTGGTAATTTTCAACCGGAGAAGCATATTCGGGGATAGCCCCCTGCCCTGCTGTATTTTCAAGAAACCATAAATCGCCCTCTTCATACCCAATAATCATATCATCATCGCCATCGCCATCAATATCCCAAAATGTCGGATAGATT
>JAUVIX010000058.1 GCA_030592565.1 Chlorobiota bacterium | reverse complement strand
CAGGAGAGGTGCTAAGCGGAGACTTCCAAACGATTGAATGGGGAGCAGATACATATTATTTACAGACAGAAATTGATGTTGCAGGAGGTAATAATTATCAACTATTGGGAACAACACAGGTTATGGCTGTACCTATTGCAATATATGCGGAAGAAGCTGGCAATGTTGTTTATACTGACACAAGTGCAATTAATGAATTACAAATTCTAACTTTAATTGGGGATACAATAATAATAAGTAATGGGAATTATATAGTTATACCAGAGCTTACAAATCAAATTTGGAAATGTGGAGATATACTGATAGATGACAGAGATGGAAAAAGTTATAAAACTGTACAGATTGGTGAGCAATGCTGGATGGCTGAAAATCTGAATATAGGTGTATCAATAAGTGTTAGCAATGATCAACTTGACAATAGTATTATTGAAAAATACTGTTATTACGGAACAAGCTATTGTCATATTTATGGAGGCCTGTATCAATGGGATGAAATGATGCAATACACAACAATGCCTGGAGCACAAGGTATTTGCCCTACAGGATGGCATTTGCCAACTGATGATGAGTGGAAAATATTGGAAATGCAATTAGGTATGACACAAGCAGAAGCAGATGCATCAGGATTACGAGGGATTGATGTAGGAGGCAAACTAAAAGAAGGAAGTGCACTTCATTGGGAAACATCTAATGAATCTACTAACTCAAGTGGCTTTTCAGCCGTTGGAGGAGGTCTGCGGAAGAATTCCAATGAATCATTCGAGGATATATTTGAGTATGGTTTTTACTGGACAAGCGGATTGATTAGTTCGGTTGGAATGTCACGTGTATTAAAGACCAGTGAAGCGGGGGTCTTTCGAGAAGGACACATTAAGATGGATGGACTTAGTGTACGGTGTGTACTTGACTAATATTACATAGAAACGGATGTAGAAGGTAAG
This sequence comes from Chlorobiota bacterium, assembly GCA_030592565.1. Taxonomy (GTDB): domain Bacteria; phylum Bacteroidota; class Bacteroidia; order Bacteroidales; family JAADJA01; genus JAADJA01. The sequence continues at coordinate 12,652 of JAUVIX010000058.1, read as the reverse complement.
TGAGAATTGAATAATATAATTTAAAAGACGGGCTATAAACAAGATGGGCAGAAAAGAAATAATTATTAAAAAAGTTTATTTATTATATAAAAGACCAAACCCCATTAGTAATCGAACCATCATAACTCCCAACTGCATCATAAGCAATGTTATCTGAGCCTGTGTTTAATGGGTATTGGGCTTTGGTGGCACGTAAATCGGTTATGAGGATGTTGTCAACATAGCCTGATAAGCCATTTTCATTGGCTGTGTTTGAGGCTATTTTAAAGCCTAATATGGGAGGAAGGGATAATATAATTTCCGGATAGGTTGTTAAAGATGTATCATCCAGCAAAGCTGAAAAGATTCCACGGTTATTTGATATTGAAACGGTATGCCATAAAGAGGTATCAGAAAATGATGTAGTAAGTTCTGAAGGAAATTCTAAACCATTAAAATATTGAATTTTTAGATTATGACCATCAACAGCAATTCCTAATTTATTGTTTGTTTTATCAAGACAGGAGTTCATTAGAAAAGAGAATTCATTGCCTGTAAAGTTATTGATTTTGAAATTTAACTGAAAGTGAAAGTCTTTTTTAAAGTCAAGGAATTGATTTAGTTTGTTTATTTGAACTTTTATTCTTTCGGGCAGGCTTCGCTGCGTTGCCAATGACGACGAATATATAATGGATTGTCACCATAAAACTCCAAATATCTGATATTCAGATAATATCTACTTCACCACAAATACCTTTTTCCCGCTATGTTTGCCGGAGTTTATGCTAAAAACATAAGTTCCTTGCGGCAGATTCTTCAGTCTGATATTTTCATTAATTTTTTTTGTTTTGGGATAATCCTTATGAAAAACCTTGTGCCCCGTCATATCATAAACCGATACCGTTACATTCTCCCTGACGGGTAGATTTAATGAGAAAAGGAAGTCCCCGTTATTTGGGTTTGGTACGATGCTGAAATCCAAATTGCTATAAACTTCCTTGTCTTTTGTTATCAATTCGCTAACCACCCATTTCAGACTTTTGCATTCGTATATCATTACATCTGTATAGCCTGTTTGCCAGGTTGAACTTCCGGGATTGATAATGGTTGCCGTATAGTTGTTGTTAAGTGAATAGTTTACAAGGGTGTTGCCGCTGCCCTGTGCAGTTCTGAAATAGTATTCAAGACCCTCATCCACACCTTGCTCAAGAAGAACGTTTTTCAGAACGTCAATCTCCTCTTGTGAAAGAGCCCTGCTCCATAAACGCAATTCGGTAAATTCAAAACCCGGATCAGCATCGGGAGAGCCGATTGTAAATGAAGCACTATTTGATGGTGTGTGGGAAGGTATTGAGCCGCTAAAGGAAAGCGGTTGCTCCTGTCCGTCAATAAAGACTTTCATACGCTGGGCGTTTCCTGTTGAAGTACCGTCGTAAACAAATGCCACATGGCACCATTGGTTTTCCTGAATGGCGTTTGGAGCTGTGTATCCGTACGTGTTTGAGCCGTTGCCTATCTCAAAATAAAACCTTCCGTTTACAAGTTCCACGGATACTCTGTTGGTGTTGCTTAACCTTTTTGTGAAAAGTTGGTCCCAGGTTGAGTATTGGTGTATCTTAACCCAGCCTTCAATGGTGAAAGCTTCGGCATTGTCAATAAAATCAGAGTTTTCCAATTCGACATAATCATTATCTCCCGTTATATACAAAGCTCCGGGTTTATTAACAAGAGCGGCTCCGGCGACGGTGCAAAAATCAGGGTCATAGCCTGATGGCGGGACAAAAGGATTACCTATGTAAGTTAAATGATCAATTTCATTATACCAAAGATAGATTTCCGCATTCCCGGTTGCATTCCATATTTGTCCGGTGGTATCAACCGAAGGTTGTGTTATTTCTTCTTTGAAGTCCACTGTTGTGGAAACGCATTTTAATTCGCCGAGGTAATCAATATAACATTTGTAAGTTCCGCTTTGAGTGACTGTTACTGAATTTGTTGTACTGTGGTTTTCATCGTTCCAGTAAAATGAATTTGCCGGAATATCCATAGTGAGGACAACCTGGTCGTCGCAAGTTGAAAGCTGTTCCGGTAAAAGGTCTTCGGGAAAGTCAAGTGGTCTGTAATTATATCCCAGAATATCAAGGCGTTGAAATTTGGGATAGAGTCTTTGTCTGAAATCGGGGAAGTTATCGGTGTTTCCGCTCCAGCCGATTTCCGAAAGTGCATAGATACGTGGGAGTATCATATATTCGGCGTGGTCTTCTTCGGAAATATACTCCGTCCACAGACAACTATGCGGACCGATAATATGTTCCTGTTCCTCAGGTGATAAGCCATCAGGCATTGGATTGTAAAAATATATTTTTTCAAGAGTGTTAGGTGCATATCCTATTGAAGGTGGTTCCCAGGGCTGGTTGGAGTTGGGTGCATCAAGATACAGTACCGAATAAGGAGAAAGAATGGCATCGTGCCCCTGCTGTGCAGCTATTACGGCAGAACTCTCACCAAGCCATGACATTACAGTTGCATTTTCGGGAACACCTCCGTAGGTGATTTCACTCCAGCCTATCCATTTCTTGTTTTTTGTTTCGAGGAAAGTCCCGACACGTTCCATAAACCAGCGTTGCAGCTCTTCTTCATTTGCGAGACTTTGTTCTTGTATTCTTGCCTGACAATCAGGGCATTGCTCCCATCTTGTTTTGTTTGCCTCATCACCACCGAGATGGATGTATGGGCCGGGAAACATTTCTGCCACTTCGGTTAATACATCCTCAATGAAGTCGAAAGTAGCTTCCTTCCCTGCACAAAAAATATCGTAAGTAGTTCCCCAGGCACAGCGAACCTCAAAGGGACCTCCATAGGGTTGAGTTGCAGTAGCACACGAAAGTCCCGGATAGGCTGCCAGTACCTCTACTGTATGTCCGGGCATCTCGATTTCGGGAATTATCATAATGTGTCTTGCCGCTGCATAATCAACAATATCGGCTATTTCATCCTGGGTGTAGTATCCGCCGTAAACTGTACCATTACAGGTACGCCACGCCGAAATGGTCTGAAGTAAAGGCTTGCTCTGTATCTCAATCCGCCATCCCTGATCATCGGTCAGGTGCCAGTGAAAACGGTTGAGCTTGTTCATTGCCATTGCATCAAGATATTTTTTAATGAAATCCACACCGAAAAAGTGCCTCGATACATCGAAATGCAATCCTCTCCAGGTGTAGAGCGGATAATCCGTTATGGAGGTATATGCGACTTTCCAGGTGACACCCGGCACTATTTCTGATGATTCGATGGCGTCAGGAAGCAGTTGCCGGAATGTTTGAGTACCGTAATACAATCCGGCGGTAGTGTTTGCTTCTATTTTTATTCCGGTTTCGTCAACATTGAAAAGATAGCCCTCTTCGCCGATTTCATCATTGTATTCGTCAAGTATTGATAATGAAATATTTCCGCCTGCCGGAGTTGTTGTTGAGACTTCAAAGGCAAATCCTGTAGCCTTTTGTAAAAATGACGATAAAAAGTTTGCCTCCTGAAGCGTGGAATCGGTGCTTGCAACAACAATCTTGGTTGATGATGTCAGTTCAAACCATTGTGACGTATCGATTGTCATTTCTTGAGGTTTGGGGATGACGGCATTCCTTGCGGCTGGAATTTGCGGAATATCGTTTAGTATCAGGCGATAACCCTGATAATCCGTACTGTCGGGCGTTCCGGTCTCGTTGTTGGCGATTATCTGGGTCAATATTGCGTCAAGTTTATTATTTGTCGTTGCTGTGGGAGATACATCACAAGTTAGCCAAAAATAATTGCTACCCGGGAACAGGGTTATATTACCTGTAAAGGTTATTTCCTCTGTTGCAGGTGCCGTTGCCTGACCGAAAAGCTCTCCGTTTACGAATGAAGATGATAAGCCCGTGGAATAAAGTTTTACATAGGTGATGTTATCCAAATTATCAGTTCCTTCGAGATTAACGGTAACCGAAGTTGTGTGTAGCGGTGAAGTTACCCCTTCGGTTTTAACAATGATACGAAGAATATCCTGGTCAGTACTCCCGGGTTTTACAAAATATTCATTGAAATTATCTGCAAAGATTGAGTTTAATGTCATTTCTGGGAGGGTGGTTGTAAAATCAGGGTTGTCATTTTCCACATAAACAGGGCCGGCGATGATACCGTTAATATGGAAAACAGATATGTCAGTTGCCTCGTTAGCCTGATCATCAAGGTAGTAATAACCTGCCAATCCTTCGGAAGCCGGATCAACCGATTTATTATAATATTCAGCTATCTCATCCGCAGTTCGTTCAAAAGTCCAAAAGCGTACTTCGTCAATAATCATTTTAGGCGATTCGTTGTTTTGACCGAAGGCATTGAAAGGCATAGATATTGAATGGTTCATTTCGTCGTTGAGTGTGCCGTTTACATAGAGTTTTGTCGTTGTCTGGTCACACACGAAAGCCAGATGAACCCATTGCCCTTCGGGTGCCGAATAGTTAAATGCCCAGTCTGCAACACCTTTGGCGGTAATCCCCACCTTGCCGTTGTTTCCCCACGATTCGAGCGTTATTTTTCCGGTTTGTCCGTCAATTAATGTTGAATAAGATGAGTTTTGGGTTTTGTAAACCCAGGCTTCAACAGTCCATGATGTGGATATGTCATCACGGTTTAAGTTGACAATGTCTGCACTGCCAGAAAACTGCAAAGCGTAATTCTGACTTTGTAAAATGCTTGTCAGTAAAATCAATGTAATTGCCGTAAGTAATACTATTTTCATTTTATTAAATTTTATAATTATCTGATATTTAGCTGAGCAGGCATCCACGCTTGCTGCCTATTAAACCTAACAGGTTTTTTGCCAAAAACGACCGTAAACCTTTAAATCCTCCTATAAACCTGTTAGGTTTTGCTCCCGCTCGAACTACCGCCTAAACCTAACAGGTTTTTGCCGTTAGCTACATCTTCGTTATTTTTCTATAAACAGTACTATCTTTCGTCTTTATTTCAATAAAATAAACACCATCAGGATAATTATTTAAATTGATTTCAAAACCCTTTCTCGTTTCATCTTTAAAATCATAACTTTTTAGTATTCTTCCCTGATAATCATAGATATTTATTGCGTTCAAATACTGATAGCTACTTTTTACAATCAGCCTTCCCGATGTCGGATTCGGAAAGAGTGTCAAACCTTCATCAGTAGCGTTGTTAACACCTGTTAAAGCATCAATTTTGATTTCAAATGCATTATTAACCGTTAACGGTTGAGTCTTAATGTTGACAATTCCGAGCTTATCACTTCCGTCATAGAACCAACCGTTAACAGCCTGCTCAAGTTCTTCGAGAGAGGCATATTCCTGAAGAGGTTCTTCGTTCAGCAATACACTTTGCGGATATTGATGGATATGAACCTCAAAGAGGTTTGTTCTTTCAGTTGGTTTGTCGTTATAATCTCCCTCACTTTCGCCCACATTTATTGTGGTTATTCCTCCTGTGCCAAAAGCTGGACCGTCACATTCTATAAGTGTTTTGGCAAAAGCTCCGTTTCTGTATTCTCTGGTCAGACCATCGTCTTCATACAGTTCAAAGCTTGAATATTCATTAGGATAAATATCAAAAGTTATTGTATCTTTAGGATACTGACTATCATACAGTCTTTCTGTGTACATTGGTATAATGGCTCCTGATTTAATGAAGACAGGGCATTTTGACAGGTTTGCCGGATAATCGTTCAAAAACTGTGGCCCCTCGTAAACTGTTCCATCCCAGTAATCAACAAACTTACCTGCAGGAAAATATATGCTGTCTCTTTCGTAGGAGGATTTATAAACTGGTGCCACAAGCATCCATTCTCCGCTCATAAACTGGTATTGTGTGGTTTTATCCAGGGTCACAGGATCATCGGGGTACTCAAGTACCATAGCTCTGACCGCCGGAGTGCCATGCTCGTATGCTGCGTTGCAATAGGTGTACATGTAAGGTGTTAGACGCATTTTTAATTTTAAATATTCACGGCTGATATTCAGAACATTTGTGCCATAGTTCCACGGATGTTTGTTGCTTGATGACCAGCCCGACATAGCATAAAACACCGGAATAAATGTTTTCCATTGAATATCTCTGGCATAAGTTGATGCTCCACCACCGAAAATACCGTCAAGATCGGAGGATGCAAAGTTATAGCCTGATAATCCCGAGCCGATAAATGTCGGAATGTGGAATCGTATATACTCATAACCACCATACTGATCACCTGACCACACTACAGAATAACGTTGCGTTCCGGCCCATCCGCAAACCGACCAGACAAACCCTCTTTCATCACAGTTTTCTTCAATACCGTTGTAGGCTGCTTTGCAGGCGTTCAGGGCATTCAGGTATCCTGACCCTACCCAGGCAACATCTAACTTACAGGCACGTGTCCCTGCTGTGCCAACTTCCCATGCAATCTGGCTTACTCCGTTTTCAGTCCAAAGGCCGGTATGAAAACCTCTTTCGTGTAGCTGCTCAACAACATACGGCAAGTCGGTATAACCACATCCGTAACCGTCGTTGGGTAATATCCAGCCGCCAGGCAGGTCGTAATCTCTGTATTTATCAGCAACAAGCTCTATAACATCGGGCGTTGTCTGTCCGTTTTTGTTATAGCAATCTGCATCGCCCAGTTCAAGACCCCAGCGGGGAGGTAAAATCGGCCTGCCTGTAAGTTCGGTATATCCATCAAGAATATCTTTAAGAGAAGGACCATAAAAATAGAAACAGTCGAATCTGTTTTCCCAATGACTATCTGCATTCAGGTCAGGGTTGCTGAAATCATATTCTCCGGGAGCAAATGTATTTCTGAAGGCTCCAAATCCTTTAGTGCTCATATAAAATGGTACTGGGTTTGGTACAGCTCCGTCGTCCCAGTTTTGTGTCTCTTTTGATATTTTTATTTTTGTTCCTTTGTGAGAAAAATAACCGTTTTGCATTCCCCCACCATAAAAATATTCATCAGGATCCGAATTCAGATATTGATATGTCCTTGTTCCGTAATCCAGTCCCTGGGCTTCACTCCATATAAGTTCTTTTGTTTCATCATCATAAAGCTCAAACCGTAATGGACTTTTATAAACCCAAAGATATAATTTACTCGTGCTCAAAACATAATGGTCACCGGAATCTGTCCAGTTAATATCGAATGACGGATAATCATAGCTAACCACAATGTTGTCTCCGGCAGGATTTGCGAAATTTCCGTAAGGAGCAAGCCAGATACGGAACATATCGTGTTTGTAAAATATGACTTTAACTTTTGCATTTCCACAGGTAATTAGTGCAGTATTTGTGTCAACTTCAAAGTTGGTGATATTGCCAATAACATGGGAGTTGCTGACAAGAGTTTTCGTCAGAGTGTCGTTACTCATATTTTCGTCGTTGGGAAGAGATGTGTAGAATTTGAAATGATATGACCCTGAAGTGTTGAGGTTAATGGGGTTAAACTCAACATCAACTGTTTGATTTGGCTCTATCGGGTCTATTCCAGCCAGAACAGTTACCGTCTGCTGCAAAACACCTTCAAGCATATAACCAACATCAAAATTTTCGTTGATTTCCTGAAAGCCATAATTTTTAACCTTTACTATCAAAGGCTCATTTGACGAATAATTATCAGGCGTGATCGCTGGAGCTACAAGTTCTTTAATACCAGCATCGTGGTCGGTGTCAATGTAATATGTTGCCCCATAGATTGTTCCGTCAAGGTTTCCTTTTGAGTCGTAGCAAGTATTTCCCGAGCCTTCATCAAATTTATAGTAGTGTTGCAAATCATCATAGTTTGGATGATCGGGGTCAACAGGCTGGTTGGAATACTGAAGGATAATATCATCACTTAAAACAATGTCCCAAATTCGCAGTTCATCAATTTTTGCTTTCAAAGAAGCATATTCTGTATTCTTGCTTATCCATTTCATAGGGAAGTTAATGGATGCGTTAACCGTATTTGTTAAGTTACCGTCAATAAACAGTTTTGTATCAGTGCCGTTATTTGTAATTGTGATCTGCTTCCATTGACTAAGTGGTGCTATGTAGTTGAAATTCCAGTCGGCAACCCCCGCCAGGGTAAAACCAATTTTTGTGCCCCAGTATTGTTCGAGACGGATTCCGCTATTGCCGTCAGTTCCTGTTAGTAGATGCTGATAATTGTCGGTTTCATTTTTGTTTATCATTACTTCAACTGTCCAGGGCGGCGGTATGTCAGTACCATTCAGAGCCACATAGTCTTCACCACCGTCAAAGTCGAGTGAGTATTGAGCCTGAGTAAAAATTGAAAAGAGGAACAATAACAGAATTAAAAAGAATGATTTAAGAGTCTGGATAATAAATATTTTTCTCATAATTGTAGGTTTTTTATTGCAAATATAGTGTTTTTTATTAAAAAAGACTTAATGGTATATTGTCCCTTCTTTGTATGCCCGTAATCGTTTGGTAAAGAGTGTAGGGATAAAATGCTTTTCTCGCTAAATAAACAACATCTCATTCCTAATTTTTAGTAATGAAGAGGAGGGTTACTATAACATATTTGCTTCCCAAACAATTATGGCATACAATGCAAAGCGTAGGAACCGGGATAAGGACCAGAGTAAATATTTTTTTGCAGGAAAATGAAACGAGCCCACAAGCATTGCTATAGCTGAAAAGGGTAGGGGAGTCATTGCTGCAACAAGGATAAGGAAGGCTCCGTATTTCACAACAAGAGGCTGATATCTTGCAAGAAATCGTTTTCGTATGTATCTGAATGTAACTGTCGTTTTTAGAAAATCGCCAAACAGAAATCCTGCAAATCCTGCAATGTAAGAGATGACTGCAAGTAGCGATACTATACTTATATAATCAATCAGGTCGCCACTGCTCAATCCCCAAATCATAAAGAACTCAGGAGGAATGATTCCGAACATGAGTTCCGATAGTGTGTAAATGGAATAAATAAGTATTTGATTTTCAAGATATGGTTTAAAAGTCTCTTCCCAGTCAAATCCGAAATAGTGCTTTATGAGAACATAGGCTCCGACAATGGCAATAGTTCCCAAAAAACCTCTAATGAAGTTCTCCCAGAAAAATTTTGTTTTATCTCCTATTTTTATTTGCATTGCCCGCCGAGGATGTTTCTTTTGTCATTTATTATTCAATGTGTTCTTGAGTTTAAGTTTAGAGATTTGAATTTGTCAGTTTATCCTTTTCAAGATCAAAGCGGTTCTGTTTGGTATATATACACTGAGCCAACTTGAACTATCGCCTTCCTTATTAAAAGTAGGGTAAGTTAATGTGTCATCTATTCTGCCGTGGCCACAAAAACCTTTATTGTCAGAATCAAGAATTACCTTGTACTCGCCCGTTTGCGGAATCCTGAATTCATACCCGGGAATAGAGTTTGAAACATGAAAGTTAAAGATGAAGATCAGATTATTTCTCTCAAAGATGATTGTCTGGTTCTGTGCATCCATATTAACCTGGTTTGCAAAAAGCGATGACATTATCTTATTCTCTTTTACAACTTTTATCATCTCTCTGTCGAAAGCAGCCAGACAGTTGTATTTTAGCTTTGGATTATCAACCAGTGACCATTGTCTGCGAGCATATTTATAACTCCAGTTGTTTCCTTCTCTGGGAAAATCTATCCATTCAGGATGGCCGAATTCATTACCCATAAAATTCAGATAAGCGTTGCCACCCAGAGCAATCGTAAACAGCCTTATCATTTTATGTAATGCTATTCCGCGTTCAATCATTATGTTATTATCATCCTTTTGCATATGCCAGTAGATATCCTTGTCCATCAGCCTGAATGCAATGGTTTTATCTCCCACAAGTGCCTGATCGTGGGATTCGGCATAAGCAACAGTTTTGACATAAGAGAGCCTGTCGTTCAGTACGTTCCACATCTCGAAGATATCCCATTGCTCATCAGGTTTTTCCTTTAACATCTTAATCCAGAAATCAGGAATACCCATTCCAAGACGGTAGTCAAATCCCAGACCGCCGGCTTCAATATCTGCTGTAAGACCCGGCATTCCGGTAACATCTTCTGCAATGGTGACCGAACCCATTTTAATTTTATGTGAAAGCGTGTTCGCAAGCTGGAGGTAAGTAATAGCATCATATTCAACTCCCTGCCTGAAAAATTTATCACGATTGTCAATGGTTTCGAGCCCGTGATGAAAATACATCATTGAGCCGACACCGTCGAACCGGAACCCATCGAAATGAAACTCTTCGAGCCAGTATTTGACATTAGACAGCAGGAACCTAAGTACTTCTGTTTTTCCGTAATCAAATATTTTAGAATCCCATTGTGGGTGCTCTCCACGTGCTCCTGAATGAAAATATTGATGGTCGGAGCCGTCAAATTCATTAATTCCTTCAATGGTATTCTTTACGGTGTGGGAATGAATAATATCGAGAATTACGGCAAGTCCCATTTTGTGAGCTGTCTTTATCAGGTTCTTCAAGTCTTCGGGAGTCCCAAAGCGTGAGGAAGGCGCAAAAAAACTGGATACGTGATAACCAAATGAACCATAGTAGGGGTGCTCCTGAATAGCCATAAGTTGTATGGCATTATAGCCTCCTTTTTTTATTCGGGGCAGGATGTTTTTAGTAAATTCATTGTAAGTTCCCAGACCCTCTTTTTCCTGTGCCATCCCAACATGAGCTTCATAAATAAACAAATCTCCGATCTGGTCAACATTAAAATTATCTCCTTCCCAATCAAAGGGCTCAGGTAACCAAATCTGTCCTGAAAAGTTTTTAGTATCCTCATCCTGAATAGCTCTACGTATATAGGCTGGAATTCTGAAGTAAAGCCCTTTAGGTGAGTTAACCAGAACCTTTACTTTACTGCCGTGAATAAATGTTTTTGCATAGTCCTTTTGAGGAAGAAATATCTCCCAAATACCAAAACTGTCCTTTTTGAGTGGATGAGAAAACTTTTCCCAGTTGTTAAAATCGCCTGTCAGATAAAGAGCATTGGCTTCGGGAGCCCATTCCCTGTAAAACCAGCCCTTTTTCTTTTCATCGTAATTTATTCCAAAATAGTTGTACCCTTCAGCAAAATCAGGAAGACTGCCGAATATTTTTTCAATGGCATTTAATCTATCTTCAAACCTTGCAATCCTGACTTCAATATCTTTTTTGCTGGGTTCGAGCCAGGGGTCAATATCTATCAATTTTAGAATTCTTTGTGGCATAGGCTCTTTTTTTGCAAAAGTAAATATTAATGTGAACTTTTGGTTGAAATAAATGTTTTGTTTGATTGTATAATTTAAAATTCAATTTCTCAATTCCTTATGGTTTGAAAAATTATTCTAATTTTGGACAAATATTGAATTGTGGACTTTTGCATATTTATGTGACAAACTTTTATGAAGATGCAACGTATGCTACTAGGCAAAAGGTCTTATTTATGACTATTATTGAGAATTTATGATGGGTAGAAAAAGCTATATCACTTTTATTGTGATTTTTATCCCTGTAGTGCTTTTTGGTCAGATGAATTCCAAGAAAAAGAACAGACTCCCAAATAATTATTTGGGAGTTGAACTTGATTTTGGATTAACTACCTTTTACGGCGATATTGACGAAGGGCCGGCACAAGGGAAATATTTTCCAAATAATCTGGCTTATGGGCTACAGGTATATAAAAGTTTTGGGTCATTATTTCTGTTGGGAGGTGAATTGCTTTTTGGTAATGTGAGTGGAGAAAAAAATAGAAATGAAGGTACGGCAAACCCTACACTTCGTTATTTTAAAGCAAGTTTTTTTGAATATACATTGACAACACAGTTTAATCTGATAGCTCTTTTTAGTAATAATATAAGACATAGAGTTAATTTTTATGCCAAGGTTGGTATAGGTTTAACTTCTTTTAAGACTAAATTGTATGACGGATCAAATGATAGTATTATTAAGTCTTTTGGGTATGATGGTCAGGAGAGTACAACGGAACTTGTTATACCCCTTGGACTGAAACTGGTATATAATATCTCAACTAATTTCGCTGTATCTCTTGAAAGCACTATGAAGAGATCAGATACAGATAAACTTGATGGTGTGACTGGAAATGATAATCGCGATTATTATAACTTCACTTCTTTAGGTGTTATCTTTAAGATATGTTCCGATAATAACTGCGGACCAGTATCCGGTTCGAAAAAGATTAAAAGTAAAGAAACCAAGAAGCCGAAATCCAAAAGAAAATCAGGAATCAAAAGACATAGATAATCTAGTCTTTATTGCCTTTTCCGTGGTTTAACTATAGAATATCGAGAAGCTTTGGAGCGAATATGATTAATCCTGCAATAGCTGATATAATTGCTGCGATTAAAACAGCACCTGCTGCATAATCCTTAGCCTTTTCTGCTTTTTTATGATATTCAGGAGAGATAATGTCGACTAAAGATTCAATTGCCGAATTGAAAAGCTCAGTAGCGAAAACGAGCCCTATTACAATCACGACCACAAACCATTCAGTTTTTGAAATATGAAAAAAGAATCCGGCAATAATTACCAGGAGTGCAATTGCCAGGTGAATTCTGGAATTGTGCTGAGTAATAAACAGCTTTTTAATACCGTTAAAGGCATACTTAAAACTCAGAAGTCTTTTTTTTATTGAAAACCTGTTGTCCTGATTTTTTCTTTGATT
>JAUVIX010000091.1 GCA_030592565.1 Chlorobiota bacterium | reverse complement strand
GTAAGAAGTCAGAAACTCCGGAGACATCACAGGATGTAGTAACAGAAACTGATGAAGCTAAAGTAGAGGATACTGTTGCTGAAAAGGCTGACGATACAAAAGCCGAGGTTACTGCTGAGGAGACAAAGGCCGAAGAGACAAAAACTGAAGTACCTGCTGAAGAGGCGCCAAAAGAGGAGCCTAAAGCTGAAGCTCCTGCTGAAGAGCCTAAAGCAGAGGAGAAGAAAGAAGAGAAAACTCCTGAAAATAAAGAAGAAGAAAAGAAAGATAACAAATAGTAAAACTGTTAATTTTCTATAAAATAAAGGATAGGGCTAAATAGCTTTATCCTTTTTTTGTATTTTTGTGACAAAATTTTTACAACTAATTATAAAACTAATAAATTATGAGTTCAATATTAAATATCCATGCACGTCAAATACTCGATTCAAGAGGAAACCCAACAGTAGAAGTAGATGTTTACACTGATTCCGGGATTCTTGCAACCGCAGCAGTTCCATCAGGTGCATCAACAGGTATTCACGAAGCAGTAGAACTTCGTGATGGCGATAAATCTGTTTATATGGGTAAAGGCGTTCTTAAAGCTGTCCATAATGTTAATGAAATCCTGAATGAAGAATTGCAAGGTTTCTATGTATCGGATCAAAACGAAATTGATGCAAAAATGATTGAAATTGACGGAACTCCTAACAAGGGTAACCTTGGAGCTAATGCTATTCTCGGAGTTTCGCTTGCAGTTGCTAAAGCGGCTGCAATTGAAAGTGGACAACCTCTTTACAGATATATCGGGGGTGTGAATGCAAATACATTACCAATTCCTATGATGAATATTCTGAATGGCGGTTCACATGCTGATAATAGCATCGACTTTCAGGAGTTTATGATTATGCCTGTCGGAGCTACTTCTTTTTCTGAAGCTATTAGAATGGGCTCCGAAGTTTTTCATAATCTTAAGGCAGTACTCAAAAAAGACGGATATTCGACAAATGTTGGTGATGAAGGTGGTTTTGCTCCGAACCTGAAATCAAATGAAGAGGCCATAACACTTATTCTCAAAGCCATTGAGAAGGCCGGATACAAAGCTGGTGAGGATATTTTCATTGCTCTGGATCCCGCATCATCAGAATATTATCTTGAAAAGGAAAATGTTTACCACTTGAAATGGTCAACAGGTGATAAGCTAACTCCTGCTGAAATGGTTGATTTTTGGAAAGACTGGGTTAAGAGATATCCAATTATCTCAATTGAAGACGGTATGGCTGAAGATGACTGGGACGGATGGAAGCTGATGACCGATGTGCTTGGAAATAAAATTCAGCTTGTAGGTGATGATAACTTCGTGACAAACACAAAAAGAATTCAGAAGGGAATTGATATGGGTGTATGTAATTCAGTTCTTATCAAGCTGAACCAGATAGGAACCCTGACAGAGACTATTGATGCTGTTACACTCGCTAACAGTAATTCATATACTGCTGTTATCAGCCACCGCTCGGGAGAGACTGAGGATACAACCATTGCCGATCTTGCTGTGGCTCTGAATACCGGTCAGATAAAAACCGGCTCTGCAAGCCGTACCGACAGGATTGCCAAATATAACCAGCTACTAAGAATTGAAGAACAGCTTGGCAATGACGCACGGTATCCTGGAAAGGGCTTTAAGTACTATAAAAAATAAACCGAAAGGGCAGAAAACTGAGGTTTGGGCTAAGATCAGAGCGATTGTGTGATGGTCTTAGCCTTTTTTTATCCAGGAATTTCACGAGTTAGCACAAATGGTTTAAATGCCAAGGTTACTAATTCCCAACCCATAACTCATAACTGCCTAACTCTTCCCTTACAGCAATTCAGTGTAATCAACTGTTATTTGTAAACTCTTCTCAAAGTTGTAAAGGGTAAGTTTGCGGATTTCGAAATAGCTTGTCCAGTATGTACGCAAGGTATTGATATAACTGCTTCTAGAGTTGTCGGAATTTTTTTGCGCAATATTCAGGTCGGTAACTGTAATTTTGCCAATCAAATACCGTGCTTTGGTTATATCGTAACTTCTTTGTGCAACAGTATCGGCTTTTGCCGAAATAATCACTTGGTCTTCCTGCATATTAAATCTGGCAACTTTTAAAAATACCTGCTGATCGAAATCGATTTGATCCTGGCTAACCTGTGTTTGAATGAGCTCTCTTTGCGATTCGGCCATCTTTATTCTTCCCCTTGCAACTCCCCAATCCAGAATAGGAAGATTAACACCGATATTAAGCATTTGCTCCGGAATAGCATTGTTATACACTTCATTGAAATTGACGGATCGTTGTGTTAGTCCGTAAACGGCATATAAATCCATATCAAATCGCCCATCCATTTTTGCTTTGTCCACAGCCTGGTTAGCTTCGATAAGCCTTCGCTCAAACCCGAGTGCTTCCGAGTTATTACTTCTTGCCTCGGCAACAGCTTTTGAAGGGTCAACTATAAATGTAGTAATTTTATTCGGAGGAATCAGCTCAATGGGAACCTCATCTTTTATTCGTAAGTACGACTTAAACTGAAACATAACATTTTCCAAATTAAGTTTTGTCTTTTCAAGTGTAGCACCTGCATTTAGATATTCCAGCTCTAACTGCAACAGCTCATTTTCAGCAATTGTCCCCAGATTATATCTTCCTTTTGCAATTTTGTAAATGGTGTCGTAATTGGCAAGATTGATATAGGCAACTTTTAGTTTTATCTGTTCAAGTAAGAGGTTAAAAAAGTAGCTTGTGGCATTTAGCGAAACATCTTCCATATTTTCAAGGTATTGTTTCTTTGCTTCTTTGTATCTCATCGGCTCTATTTTCTTTTCCCATTTAAAAGGGTTGTATTTGAAAATCGGTTGCCGGTATCCTATGTTAATAGGTGTAGAAACATATTGCGTGTATGTTGCAGTATCAGTAAAGTTATCTAATCTTTGAAGGTTTGATGATAAAAAAATTTGTCCGCCGGTAGGCCCTATTCTTTGGTTTACTGATGCGTTAACCGACCAGTTAGCATATCGCCTTTCTAAAAGGACTTCTCCTTCCGGTAAAGAAATCTGCTGGAATGACCTGTCAAAATTTGGCAAGTTACCTCCAACTGTCAGCGAAGGCAGATAAGCTGCTTTATACGATCTATATTGCCAGTAGCTTGACCTGAACCGGTGTTTTGCCATCAATGCACCGGGCGATTGCTCACGTGCAATTTGAATTGCATCCTCAAGGGTGATCTTTGTTTCATCCTGCGAAAATGATTGTAAAGTGGTGAAAACGGTTAAGATAGAGATTAAAATGCTTAAAAAAATTCCTTTTCTTATCATTACCTTATATGTTTAATTGAATCATTATTTTGTTTTAAAACTGTAAAGAATATAATAGAGCAAAGGTATAAAATATAAACTTACGATTGTACCAATAATCATCCCTCCAATTATTGCCAGGGCAAGTGGTAGTTGTAATTCTACTCCCAGCCCTTTGAAAAAGAGTAACGGCAGTAATGCAAGAATTGTTGTAAGGCTTGTCATTAAAATAGGTTTAATTCTTCTTTTTCCGCCGAGAGAAATGGATTCCTTTAGCGGCTTGCCTGCTTTGTAATAATGATTAATGGTATCTATCTTTAAAATGGAGTCGTTGATTATAATACCGCTCATTACAATTATGCCTATAGCTGACATAACATTAAGCGAAGAACCGAAGATGTATAAAACTATCAATGCACCTGAAATATCAAGGGCTATTTCTGTGAGCACTATTATGGGCTGTCTGACAGATTCAAACTGGGCGGCAAGGATGAAAAATAACAGAAGGACGGAAATGAGTAATACTACTGCCAGTTCTTTAAACAACACAATATCTTTAAATAAAGACCCCGAGTAAGTGACTTCAAGCCCAGTGTCCAAACCCGACAAACGGGTGATGTTTTTCTGCAATTCCTCATAATTATTAAAATCGGCTTCAAGGTTTACAGGAACATACTCACCCTGACGGTCGGCATTAATAGATTTGTAATCAGTCTTTTTATCTATTGTAATCAATGAATTTATGCTTATCAGTTTACCATTTTTATTGGGTACTTCGGCTTGCTGAAGGGTTGTATATATATCTTTGCTGCCCTCGGTAATCATTATGTCAGTAAACGATTTGCCCGATTTTAAAATACCGGCCTTGTTTTTGCTAAATACAGTTCTTAATTTGGAAATAAGGCTGCTGTATGAAACATCGTAAATGTTGAGTTTTTCAAAATCAATAAAAATATTGATAACTGTTTTTTGAGGAACTGGATTCTTATTAATAACTTTTCCCACTGTTGCAATAGAGTCAATTAGTTTTTTAACTTCCATAATATCGGGAAATGAATTTCGATTTACTGCTCTTATATCTGCAATCAATGGTGCTTTATCTTCCGAAAATAGCATTGTAAATACATTTTTTTCAGGAGAAAAGCCATAAGCGGCATCAGGGTAATTGTTTTTAAGGAATGCAGCGACCTCGTTCTCAAGATGCAAAACATCCTTGTTTGTCTCTGTTTTGAAATACAACTGTGCACCTGAAACAGAATTTTTAAAAGAGTTGTCTAACAAAAACTGCTGCTCTCCTATAAATGCATCTTTCGTGACGGTTTTAATTTTTAAGCTGCCAAACAGTTCAATTATGCGCTTTTTACTCTCATCAAGGTCAATAGGTTCGTTCCAGTTTATGTTAGCTGTTAGTCCGGTTTGTTCTGTCTCAGGCATAAAACGTTTGTCAATCTTTTTGAAAAGGAAAATACCGGCAGGAATGAGAAGTATAAAGAGCATTAAAAAAATAGTTTTTCTTTTTAGTATGTACAATACACTGTTTTCAAATTTGTTTTCAAATTTACTGAATTCTTTCTTCTGAGAACTAATTTTGCTTTTGTTGTAAAACATTCTGTAAAACACAGGGAGTATCATAATCGAAACGAGCAGCGACACAAACAGACTGACAGACACGGTTACAGCCTGATCGAAAAACAAGGCTCCTGAAATATCACTAAGGAAAACCAATGGAATAAAAACGGCCACTGTAGTGAGTACTGAGCTTAGCAGCGGGCGCGTAACCTCGTTAGTGCCTTCAATGCAAGCCTGGTTTATATTAAGGCCTCGCTGCCTGTACTGGTTGATATTGTCAATTACGATTATGGAGTTGTCAATCATCATCCCTACACCAAGTATTAGTCCTGATATGGAAACGATGTTTATGGAGATATTTGAAAGATAAAGAAAAAACAGGCTGATTACAAGTGAGGCGGGAATGCTGATACCTATCAAAAAAGGTGCTTTCATATCGCGCATAAAAAAGAACATTATGATTATTGACAGGAGAAGCCCCAATAGTAGTGTTTGTTTTAGGTTGTTCATCGAAAAGTTGAGTAGTTGCGACCTGTCACGGCTGATATTTATTGTTAGTTCGGGGTTTTCCTCTTGAAGTTGCCCGATAAGAGTGTGCAGCTCTTTGTGCATCTCCGCCATTTGTGCATCAGCTTGTTTGATAACGGTCATAACAATGGCTTCGGTTGTTCCGAAAAGATACATACCCTTTCGTTGTTTAGGTTTCACACTTACATCTGCAATGTCGCGAAGTTGAATGATGCGATTGCCTGTATTGAGATAGAGTTTCCTGATATCGTCAACGGATTTAATATCGGCTGAAATACGAACATTGTAAAGATATTGCCCGTTTTTGATAAGGATATTACCGAGGGTGAGGTTGTTGTTTTTAAGTGTTCGCTCAATGTCGGCATTTGTGAGGTTTAGGCTTCTAAGTTGTTCCCTGTCGGGTGTTATCACTATTTCGGGATATTCAAGTCCGGAAACATCAACCATAGCAACCTCACTCAATTGCTCGATTCGCTTTTTTAATACATTATCGCAATAACGGCTGAGGTTGATAAGGTCGTTATTTTTGTTGTGGTACGATTGTCCGGGTACTATGCTTACATAAAAAACAGGTATATCAGAGGCAGAGGCTTTTAGTACTTTTGGACGTTCCATGTTGCGTGGTAACATACCTATTATGCCGTCAATCTTTTCGTTTGTTTCAATGTAGGCGAGGTGTATGTCGGTGTTATAGGCAAATTGCATTTTGATAATGGCATTACCGTCGCGGGTTTCGCTGTTGATATTTTTTAGGTGATTTACTTGCAACAACTGTCTGCGTAAGGGTTTTACTATTGTATTCTCCATCTCGCGGGCTCCGCTGTTAGGGTAGCTTATCTGAACTGTAATCTCAGGGATATCGATAGGTGGAAGTAATGAAACAGGTATTTGCATAGTAGTTATAGCTCCGATAACAAGAAATGCTACCAGGGTCATTATTACTGCAATGGGACGGTTTATTAGAAAATTTACCATTTATTACTCTCCCTGCAGTTTAATCTTCGCATCATGCGCCAGGTTCAAATTTCCTTTTACTATCACGGAGTCCCCCTGATTAAGTCCTTTAATTATAACATATTGTGTGCTGTTTTCGAATGATGTTTCGACATAATTCCACTTTGCCAGCCCGTTTTCATAAGTGAATACCACCTTTCTGTTTGAACGCAAAACCAGGGCTTCTTTGGATATTACAAGCAAGTCGGGCATAATATTTTCGACTACTACCCTGACATTCATACCATCATAAAGATTTGGAAGTTGGGATTGTTGGTTTATAATAGCTGCTTTTGCAGTTATAAGCCCGTTTTTATCAACTGCAGGATTAATTTCTGTTATTGTGCCGGAAAGTTTTAAAGTATCGCCGGCAAATGGAACCACGGTAACTTTCATATCCTTATGTATCCGTGCTGCTTCCGATTCTAGAATTGTAAATTCAACCTTATAGGAGGAGTTATCAAGCAGTTTGCAGAAGATGTCGGAAGTTGATATTATATTGTAGGGTTGGGCTGTCAATCCTGAAATAATTCCTGTAAACGGAGCACGCAGAAAGGTGTTATAGTAGTCTAATTGTGCCTGCCGGAGTTGATTAACAGCCCTGTTATATCCGCATTTTATTTTCAGGTTTTTAAGCATTTCGGGAGATACGCTCGCTGTGTCGTTTACTTTGCCGCCATGCGAAATCAGCTCGGAGTTAAGGTCTAATTCGGTTGCCGTTATTTGCTCTCTTGCCTGATCAAGGGCAATTTTTTGTTTTTTGTTATCGAGGGCTGCCAGCAGGTAACCTTTAGCTGTTTTTTGTCCGTTTGCAATATTAAGTTTTTTAAGAATACCCGAAGCCTGAAACCGTAATTCCGCCTTGCGTGCTGCATGCAGAATCCCGTTAGAGAAAAGCTGGCGGTTGAAGTCCGACATGCTAATAACCTGCACCTCCACAGTTTGAGGGTTTGTTGCAGCCTTTTTTGTCTCCAAATCCTCTTCCTGCACCTGTTTTTTGCCGCCGCACGAAAACAACAGGAAAGACAGAATTATGAACAATATGGTTTTTTGCATTACTCTTGTGTTTAGCGTTTTGTTTTGTAATGCAAACATAGGAAAAATCCTGTTATTAATTAGTTAAAATAATTACTTTTCTTCTAAAACGTTTCCTTCAATATACAAAGCATCGGGACTTGATTCGGAATTAGAGATAATATATATTGCTTTTGAGAAATAACCTGTTTCTTCAGCATCAAAACAGACAAGAATACTATCTTTACTATTAGGTTTTAGTTTAGCACTTGACCATTTTGGAACTGTGCATCCGCAGTTGCTTGTTATTTTTTTAATTATTAACGAGCTTTTTCCTGTATTGCTGTAGACAAAGTATGTTGCTGCCTCTTTGTTCTGTGGTATATCTTCGAAGTCATAAACTGTGTTATGATATTCAATGGTTGTTTTAGGATTCAATAGTTTTTCTACAAACCTGCTGTTTCTTAAAAAATAACTCAACAAAAAAGAAGCGGCAAAAACCAAGAATAAAACAATGGCATACTTTATCTTCATAACTATTTCTTTATCTCATCCAAAATTGATTTTATATCATATTTTAATATTTTTTCATCATGATATGCCACACCGTATATAATTCCGTTTTTTTCATCAATTGAAAATGAAGTTAAATAGTCAGGGACTTTAATAAAGCAAACAGGTTCTGCATTCCAATTAAAAACTCTTATTGTTATGGGAATTGATTTTCTTGGATAGTCAGCTTGCTTTTGATTATAATATAAGGTGTAAATGAAATCATTAGTAGAACATGCATTCATATAATAGTTCTTTACATCCAAATTTATTAGATTTTGTTCTGTAGAGGAAAGATAATCTCTAATTTGGCTTTTTGAAATATTATCTTTATCTATATAAGAGTTAAGTAGATTTCCATTTGCATCAAAAATATCCAACCTATTAAACATATTCATTGCTGAGGCAAACCTTGTTTTATCATATTTCATTGTTAGTGAAGAAACATACAGAAAATTATATCTGTAAAAAATAAATTGTAAATTTTGGTTATCATTTTTAACTTCAGGGAATAAGGGGATCGTTTTTACAATAGTGTTTTCTTTTGGATTGAAAATTTGCAAGCGGTTCATATTTGGTGTTGAATTATATGACCGACCTACAACTTTGGTTGAATCAATATAAAATACTGTTGAGTACTCTGTTTCCGGACTTAGCTTAATAACATCTTCAACTATTGTTTTATTCTGGTTGATACTTTCACTAACATCTATAAGAGATAATTTGTTAGAATTTGTGCCTTTTACCCATATTTTTATTCTGTTATTGTCTATTGTATATTGTCCATAATAACTGAGTCCATTACTGAATTCACCAGGGCCATTACCAATTCTAGCAATTCTCATAATCTCTGTTAGAGTTGAAGGGGCATAAACAGCATAATAATAATCTTCTTCAGAAAATAATTTGGCAATTATAAGTGTATCAGCTAGTTTTAAATACTCTATGTCAATATATTCACTCATTATTTCTTTACAGGTAATACTATACTCTTTTTGAAATCCTGTACTATTATTTTGACCTATTACTGTTAATTCACAAAGGAATATTGAAAAAATAATTTGTAAACTGAGCTTATTCATTATTTTACTTTTTAGCATTAATTTATAATACATATTAAAATAATATTGAGAACTGTTGCGCATAAAGCAGTTCTCAATACTATAATTATTACAATGTTAATCAGGTGGACTTGGGGTGCAACAGCCGTCAACTCCCTGATAACGACGGTTATCTCTTCTGGCACAAGTCAGGCAATCAATATAATCGCAATTTTCCGAAGCAATGGACGCAGAGTAACAAGGGATTTGGTTTTCCGGACATCCTCCACCGCTTCCTCCTTCGGCATAAACATTTATAGGTGCAAAACTTAACCCAACACCCAAAATTATAGCAAGTCCCAGACCAATTCCAAATAGATTTTTCTTTATCTTTTTCATATCAATAAAATTTTAAAAATAAAACAAAAAACAATTAACTCACTTTCAACCTGCCAAATACAATTCCTGCATTACAAAAAACCGTAGTGTTTATCCTATGAAGGAAAAAACCTAAACAGTTTTTCGCCCGGGCAGGCGCATATCAAATGAATTTGTTTTTGCCGAGATAAAAGATTGAACATTTATAAAAACGGTTATACGTTATTTTCCAGTTGAGAATGCAGGAGAAAAGCCTTAGTACACCGGATGCGAATACCCCCCCCCCTCAAATGAGTAAAGGCGGAACTGCAATATTCTGTAGTTCCGTTATAGTTTAAACTTGATATTCCGGTTAGACCTTTTTTCACGCTATCAGATTGAATTAGTCTTTTCAGTTGCAATATTAAAACAAATATTTTTATATGCAAAGGAAACTCAATGAAACTTGTAAGGAGTCCACCATTTGTCCACTTCTTGGGTTTAAGAGTTAAAGTTCGATAAAACCCGTAGGGTCGGTGCAGGACAGTGCGGTGGAGTCCCTGCGGGTTGGAAAGGCAATCCTGACTGCAACACCCGATAGTTTTGCAACCATTCGGGAGTTCAGCCCACTGGCCGGCGTTCACCCGAATGGTTTATCTGCACAAAATCTGTTTTTTATTTTGTTTAGTTTGTAGGTTTTGAAATCCATATTGCGAATAATTAAGTTTGCAGCTTTGGGAGTGTTGGCTTTTTGCATTAGTAGGGGTGTATTTTTATTGCAAGCGTGATAACCTTCGCATATAAATCACCGAAACATTGTCATTGTGATATGCTATGGTTATTAAAAGACGCTTGCGTATTGTAGGATGTTGAAATAAATATTTTGGTGCAATTTTTATGCTGTACTTTAAAAATGTACTTTTTTTATTTACATTTGCAATTATAATATTGCTGTATGACCAATGATAAGAAAACAATAAAAGCGCCATTCCAGATAACCGTAGTTTTTATTGCTCTTACAATCGTGGGTATCGCATTTATTCCAAAACTTTCGGTACGGCTTAATCCATCACGTTTTCTGCCTTCATTAACAATAAGCTGCTTCTGGCAAAATGCTTCTCCCGAAATTATAGAACAGGAGGTTACCTCTGTTATCGAAGGTGCCGTTAGTATGGTAAAAGGAGTAGAAAAAGTAACCTCGGCATCGTCGAAAGGCAGGGCATCAGTAACTGTTACTTTCGACAAATATACTGATATGGATATTGTTCGTTTTGAGGTTGCTTCAATAATTCGCCAGGTTTTCCCTAAGCTCCCTGAGCAGGTCTCATATCCTCAAATAAGTATGAATCGTCCGGATGATGATGACAGTGAACGCGCTTTGATCTCATATACTCTCAATGGCCCAGCAATACCCTGGCGTATTCAGAAATATGCTGAAGATAATATCAAAAAACGTCTGTCACAAATTGAGGGTGTTGACAGAATTAATGTTTATGGTGCTTCACCTCTTGAATGGCAGGTAAGTTATAATCCCGAGATTTTGCAATCGCTGAAAATTGCTCCTGCCGAAATATCCACAGGAATACGGAATTTTTTCGACAGTCGACAAATAGGATATGCCTTTGAGAACAGGGGTGATACTAAAAACTTTTATGCGGTTAATGTTGTTCCTCAAACCAAAAGCCTTGAATGGAGTAAAATACCTGTAAAAAAAACCGGAAACAGAATAGTTTACCTTACGGATATTGCAACGGTGCAACAGGTTGAGCACGAGCCATCAGCTTATTACCGTATTAGCGGATTAAATACAATAAACCTTGTTATTTATCCTGTAAAAGGTGCAAACAACATAATTGTAGCTGATAATGTTAAAAAGGGTATTGAGCGTCTGAAAAATGAACTGCCGTCAGGATATAAAATATTTATCAACTACGATTCAACTGAATATATAAAAGAAGAGCTGTCTAAAATAAGTTGGCGTACTGCTTTTACAGTTATCATTCTATTGCTATTCGTATTGTTAATCAGTCTGAGTTTTCGCTATCTTTTCATAATTTTGCTAAGCCTTGTTGCCAATGTGGCAATAAGTTTTGCGCTTTATTATTT
>JAUVIX010000347.1 GCA_030592565.1 Chlorobiota bacterium | reverse complement strand
AGTTAAAGCATGGCAGGAACATAGAAACAATAAAAATACTGTCATCAACTGGAGGTTTGAAGCAAAAAACGCAAGGATAAAACTGAAACGACTTTATCCGTCAATTGAAGGTTGACTTGACACTAGTGTTTATCCATTCTACTTCATTTTTTTTAATGTAATTCTTAACCTTAGATAGTTTTCGGTCATTTGCCAGTCCAATTATCTCTATACGATTGTTGTATTTATTGTACAATTCTTTTAATAACGGAAGCCTTTGTTTGCATGGAGCACACCATGTCCCCCAAAAATACAATAAGATATATTTATCTTGATAAAGATAATTCTTTAGATACGTTTCTTCTCCATTTATTAGTTTGATATGAAAATTATCAATAGTATCACCTCTATGAAATTTAGTTTTTGAACGGCAGTCTGCTTCTTCCAGAATGATGCTTTTGCCAAATGGGTCAATTTCCTTTAGTGAGTAATTCTTATGGTTTAACGAAATTAATGTCTCTTGATTTATTTTCCATTGGTCTTGAGTTGAGTTTTTCCCGGACAAACATTTGATTGTTATAAATTCTCCTGTTTCACCATACCGGCTATTGCAGTAACTATCTTCAATTATTATTTGAAAGGATTCATCATTAATTAGAAATTCGCCTGCTACTTTATTAAATCTAATCTCACTTAACCAATATTCTACTTCTGCCAATTTTTCTTTTTTTTCAGTCCTTACACTATTTTTTAAGTGATTTAAACTTGATGTATCAGTCATTTCTAATAAATAAAATTTATAAGGATTTTTTGATTGTTCTTTATTCCAAATTGTAAAATCGACATATCTGAAAGAAGTACCATTTCTTATTAATGAATCTTTCTCGTATCTTTTTGGATTGCCGTCATCAGTAAAGTCTAAATTGTTGTTTGTATCAAGATAGAACCTTGGCTTATCGCTTTTAAAATCTTCAATTAATACAGGTATTGCTCTTGGAATTATATTATCATTAAATCCAGTATAATAGATAAATGCTATTCCGTATTCTGATTTATTGTCAGGCAGTCTGATTTTGTATCGTTTCTTTTTGTAATAAAACTTATCTCTAAATAGTATCTCATAAACTGGTCGAACAGAGCTGCTATAACATTCATTTTTATCAATTGAAAACAAGTCAATAGTAATTACATCCTTTTGTCCAAGTGTAACAAAACTCAATAGGAGAATTTGAGTTGCTACGAAAAGAATAAATATTATGGTTTTCATTTCTCAGGAATGCTTTTTAGTTTTACCACTAACCATATTTTATAATACTTCCCACCTGAGAAATACAGATAGTTATACAAGCTTATATCGTCCTTCCGGGATAAACCTTCAGTGCTTCCTCAAGGCATTTCATTGAGCCTTTCAGATCGTCAACATTTAAAACATAGCTGATTCTTACTTCATCCAGGCCTTTGCCTTTTGTGGCGTAGAATCCTGTTGCAGGAGCCAGCATAACTGTTTCACCGTTATAATTGAAATCTTCGAGCAGCCATTGGCAAAATCTGTCAGAGTCGTCGATAGGTAGTTTTGCAACAACATAAAAAGCACCTGACGGATTCGGACAAAAAGCACCCTTAATACTATTGATAGCTTCAACCACAACATCTCTTCTTGCAAGATATTCATTCAGCACGTTTTCAAAATACTCCTCAGGAGTGTCGATCGCTGCTTCTGCTGCTACCTGCCCGAATGTAGGAGGACTCAATCGTGCCTGCGCAAACTTCATCGCAGTTGCCATCAGCTCTTTGTTTTTCGAAATCATAGCCCCAACCCGGAAACCGCAAGCACTGTATCTTTTAGAAACAGAGTCGATTAAGACAACATTCTGTTCAAGTCCTTCGAGGTTCATAACTGAAATATGATCCTTTTCATCATAACAAAATTCTCTGTAAACCTCATCTGCAAAAAGATACAGGTCATGTTTCAAGGCAATGTCCCTGAGTGTTTCCACTTCCTCTTTAGAGTAAAGATAACCGGTTGGATTGTTGGGATTACAAACCATTATGGCTTTCGTCCGGGATGTGATAACCTTTTCAAACTCCGAAATAGGAGGAAGGGCAAATCCCGTTTCTATACCTGAAGGAATGGGAACGACCTTCACGCCAGCATTAACAGCAAAACCATTATAATTTGCATAAAAAGGTTCAGGAATAATTATCTCGTCACCGTCATCCATTGTTGAATTCATCGCAAACAGGATAGCCTCCGATGCTCCTGCGGTAATTATTATATCATTAGCAGTGATATGGATGTCATATCTTTTATAATAATCCACCAGCTTCTCCCTGTACGAAATAATTCCGGCAGAATGGCTATATTCAATAACCCTTTCGTCAAAATTCCTGATGGCATTCAGCGCCACTTCCGGTGTTTCGATATCGGGTTGTCCGATGTTGAGATGATAAACTTTTACTCCTCTTTTCTTAGCTACTTCCGCAAAAGGAACCAGCTTACGTATTGGTGATTCGGGCATCTGTCTGCCCTTTTGTGAGATTGTCGGCATTGTTTTGTTTTTTTTTATCAATGAGGCAAAGGTATGTCAATAGTTTTTATGTTTGTAGTATTTAGATTGATTTTTATTTTTTTACCTTTTGTCTTTATGCCTCCCTGCTTTAAGTTGCTGTTGTCACCAACTTGTTTAATAATTCAATGGTTTGCTTGTTGGTATGTACCCAGTAAAACACACACCCGCCAGCCATTGCCGTCAACTTAAAAGCCATTTTGTTGATGATTGTTAGATTTCACCTCACCCTATCCCTCTCCTCAAGGAGAGGGAAGAAGCTGTCACGCAGGCCTTTCCTCTCCCGTTGGGAATTCCGATAGCTATCGGAAAAGGTGAGGGGCGCAAACATTTTTATCAAATAACTTTATGCGCTGCAAATCAGCTATTAACAGTCTTAAGTTGACGCGTATGCCCGCCAACGCTAATTCCATCACACCCCCTCTCGGCTTACCCTCTGGCTACCACACAGAGGGGAGTGTAGCCTGTCAAATCTTGTAATTACAACCTAAAGGATGTGCACCCATTACTCCCCTCTGTACTTTGGATTTTAGCGCAGGCCGAGGGTGTGCCGGTCAGTGCGTCGGAGGGGGTAATGTCGTTTAGTTAAGCAACCGTAGCTTAAATGATCCCGTTTTATCAACAATATCCTACAGTAAAATACAGGTTACAATATAAAATGCAATAGATATTTTGACATTGATTTTCTTGTAACCTCAAGACTAATCCTCTCGTTGCTAATT
>JAUVIX010000100.1 GCA_030592565.1 Chlorobiota bacterium | reverse complement strand
GATGGGCACACCCTCGAAGCGAGCACCAGTGCGAACGGTTGGCAATATTACTGCATCAATGAGAACACCCATTTCTGTTTGGAGACATTTCTGTGGCACCTGCTTCTTCGACTCGAGGACAAATCGCTATACCTGCAAGATGCACTGGAGCTGCTGGAGGGGGAAGTTGTCGGTGAACTGGGCAAATCTGCATCCTTGAAAGACGTGGGATCCCTAACGTTTCAGGATTTGGCCCAAATTGCACAATCATTCTTGCCTTTACTGTAGGAATGACCTATGGTGGATTAGTTAGAAAGATAACAGCCAGGATTCACAATAGGGTTGGGCCCCCTTGGTATCAGAATTTCATTGATGCATTCAAGCTTTTTAGTAAAACATCAGCAATTCATCATGGTTTAATGCAGCAAATGGGACCAGCTTTTCTTATGGTTTCTTCCATTGTTGCTCTTCTGTTTGTCCCAGTTTTAAACAATGGTGGATGGTTTACGAATCTTAACTTCGATGGTGATCTTGTTTTTCTGCTTTACATTATGGTTTTCGGACCGCTTGGAATGGCACTTGGAGCCGGACAAACAGGAAACCCTAACTCTGCAATAGGTGTAACACGTGGATTATCTCAAATGGTAGGCTTCGAGGTACCTTGGGTTATGGCTCTTGTGGCGCTAATGGTTCAGTTTGATACTACATCAATTGTTGATATTATGAATATTCAGCAGGAAAGCGGCACATGGATGATGTTTGCATCACCATTTGCTTTCATAGCAGCAATTTTGGCCAGCCTTGGAATGTTCCGCTATTCACCATTTGACATTGTTGGAGCTCCAACAGAACTTGCATCAGGACCTGTTTCTGAAAATGGCGGTAAATATCTTTTCACCATGATGTCGTCAGGTGCGATTTTCTCTTTTGTAAAACTGGCACTTTATGTTGACCTTTTTATGGGCGGTGCCGATAATTTGGTAATACTTTTGGTAAAAACATTTGCTCTGTATATGATACCTGTTCTTTATGGAATTGTAAGTCCTCGTTATCGTACCGAGCAGTCAATTAAGTATTTCTGGGGATGGCCATTATTCTTTGGATTCATTGCTATTCTGTATGCTGTGTTTGTTTAAAATAAAGAAAAATGATTAACGATAAGAATTCACAAAAAATAGTTGACATCATACAAAACTGGGCCAGGAAGCACTCATTGTTTGTGCTTGCATACGGAACAGGTTGTGGGGCGATTGAAATTCCTCCAACAATGACTTCAAGATATGATGCAGAGAGATTTGGAATCAGGGGTGCAGCCACGCCACGCCAGGCCGACGTACTTTTGATTACAGGCTACCTTACTACAAAAACTCTTAAAAGAGTAATTCGTGTTTACGAACAAATGCAAGACCCGAAATATGTTATTGGTTTTGGCTCTTGTACAATAAATGGTGGGATGTACTACGATTCGTACAATACCATTAAGGTTCTCGATAAATATCTGCCGGTTGACGTTTACATAAATGGTTGTATGCCGCGTCCTGAATCTGTTATTTCAGGCTTTGTAAAACTGCAACAGCTTATTGCTGATGGCAAAGCCGACGGAGCAACTAAATACAAGGAAAACCTTGACTACTACAGGGCAAATCAAAAAAAGATTATCCCTAACTGGGTTATGCCTGAATATAACTGGTAGGAACTGATTAACGCATTATTAAAATGAAAGAAATAAAATCAAAATTAGTTGAAGCCATAAAAGCCACTTATCCTGAAGCAACAGAAAAGGATTATGAAGGTAACAGGCTTGATTTTTATGTGAATAAGCAATGTGTTCCTTCAGTGCTTACATACTTAAAAAGCGGTTTGGGGTACATTCACCTGAGCCATATTGCATTTGTTGACTGGCTTGAGGAAGGCGAATTTGAACTTATATACATTGTTTGGTCGCCAAGCGAAAAGCTTAAGGTATTTATCAGGGCCCGTGTTGAAAGGGAAAATCCTTTAATGCCAAACATTGAAAATATCTGGCGTCAGGCTAATACTTATCAGAGGGAAGCCCGTGAAATGTACGGAATTCAATTTGAAAGCTTTGACGCTCCACAAGATTTGATGTTGGAAGATTGGGAAGATATTCCTCCGATGCGTCGTGATTTTGATACCGAAGCTTATGCAAATAAAACATATTTCCATCGTTCTGGCAGAGAAGATGCTCTGGATGTAAGGGAAGCAATTATTGAACGTTCGCGTGAAGAAATTCCTGACTTCGCCAAAAAATATTCAAGATAATGAGAGAAAAAGCAACAACATTATATATTGGGCCTCAGCACCCTGGTATTACAGGAAATATGATGGTTCGCCTTAAAGTAGAAGGCGACACTATTGTTAAGGCCACCACCGAAGTTGGGTATTTACACAGGGCTTTCGAAAAACTTCAGGAAAAACGCAACTGGCTTCAAAGTTTTACTTTGATGTGCCGTTTTTGTGTCCCTGAAACAGATCCAATGGAAGAATCTTACGCTCGTGCTGTTGAGACAATAGAGGGTCGTGAGGTTCCCGAAAGGGCAAAATATATCAGGGTAATGGTTCTTGAACTTGCACGTCTTGCCTCTTTCATGCTTTGGTATGGAGGCCAAAATGGTTCTTTAGGACTATACACAATCGGACAATGGAGTGTGGGAGACAGAAACTATATTCTTGACCTGTTTGAAGAACTGACAGGTGGTCGTGTTTATCACATGTACATTTGGCCTGGTGGCGTTCGCCGCGATCTTCCAAAAGGTTTTGAGCAAAGAGTGCTTAAGACCATGGATTATATTGAAAAACGTCTTGATGATTACGATGACATAATGTTCAACAATGCTATATTTAAGAAACGTACTCAGGGAGTAGGAATTGTTGACAAAGAAACAGCAATTGAATACGGTGTTGTAGGTGCTGTTCTTCGTGGTACCGGCATTAAAAGTGATATCCGCATCGATGATCCTTATGAGGTTTATGATAAACTTGATTTTGAAGTGCCAACAGCTGAAGGTGGTGATATTTGGGCTCGTGCCTTGGTTCGCCGTCAGGAAGCAAGGCAGTCAATACGCATTGTCCGTCAGGTTATTGCCGATATGCCGGAAGGGTCTGTCTACAATAGAATTCCTAATCCTCAAAAATGGACTTTGCCAAAAGGAGATGCTTATGTGCGTACCGAGTCGGTAAGGGGTGAGATTGGTCTTTACGTTGCCAGTGATGGAGGTCTTTATCCACGTAGGGTTCACCTTAGAGGTGCTGCCTATGTTCATGGCATTACATTATTAGAAGATGTGCTGAAAGGCTCAAATGTAGCTGATGTTTCAGCAATAATGAATAGTTTAGGTACCTGTCCGCCTGAAATTGAAAGGTAGAAAGTTCTGAGTTCAAGGTTAGGAGTTAGGAAAAGGTTAAGGGTTAAGGGTTTAAATGGTTAATTGATATAAAATAGTATTCTGTGAAAGAAGCCATACATAGTTTTGAAGATTTAGAATGCTGGAAGGCATGTCGAGAGACTAGGAAATATATTTATTCAATTATCAAAAAATTCCCTACTGAAGAGAAATACTCTCTAACTGATGGAATGCGAAGAGCATCAAGGTCAACTACTGAAAATATTGCTGAAGGATTTGGAAGATTCCATCATCAGGAAAATATCCAGTTTTGCCGAATTAGCCGGGGCTCAATCTTTGAATTAATGGATCAGTTTATTACTGCTTTGGATGCAGAATATATAACAAAGGACGAATATACTAAAGGAAGGGAACTATTGGAGAAATCAAAGAATATCTTAAATGGTTACATAAGTTATTTACAGAAAGCTAAAGATAGGGATAGGAGTAGGGGTTAGGGGTTAGGAGTTAGGAGTTAAAAGTTAAGGGTTAAAAGTTAAAAAGTTTTAATAATGGGATAACCGCATAACACGCAACGCATAACACATACCGCATAACACGCAACGCATAACACATAACGCATAACACATAACACGTAACGCATAACGCACAACACATAACAAATAACGCATAACAAGTAACGCATAACATAACAGACATGAGTTTTTTCGATTTAAAAGATACATTAAGGCCTTTTACCGCACTCAAACAGTTTGGTAAAAAACCACACACAATAAATTATCCTGAGAAGACGGTGGAAGCATCCGACCGCTATCGCGGTTTGCATTACAACGATCTGGATGATTGTATTGGTTGTGGTAACTGCTCTACAATATGTCAGAATGCTGCAATTGATATGATTAAAATTGATGGTATTGAAGGCAAAAACGGTGATTCAGGACTTCGCCCACGTGTTGACAACGGTCGTTGCTGTTGGTGTGCCCTATGTGTTGAAGTTTGCCCTACAGGCAGCCTCAGCCTTACTAAGGATTATAACTATGTTACCGACGATGCTGATGCATTCCTTTGGACTCCGGGGGTTGATAATCCTGATGGGAAAGACAGAATTTCGTTCTCTACTGCTGATGGTGTTTCATTAAACGACTTTAAACGTATTCCAATGCCTGAACTTGAAGGTATGGAAAGAGTTAAATCTTTTGCAGAAGCTGTAATTGGGTATAACGAAGAGCAGGCAAGAGCTGAAGCAAGCCGTTGTATCTCCTGCGCACTTTGTACAGAAGCTTGTCCTGACCATATGCATATTCCTGAATACATTAACGCAATTGCGAGAGGAAATGATGCAGATGCACTCAGGATAATCTACGATAATAACCCATTACCCGAAATGTGTGGTAAGGTTTGTACACGCCGTTGTGAGGATGTTTGTGCAATTGCTGTAAGAGGAGAGCCTGTTGCAATCAGATGGCTGAAACGTTATGCTACAGAAACAGCTCTTACTTCTGAAATCACAAGAGAAATAGTTAATCCAGAAATAAAAGAACCAAATGGTAAGAAAGTAGGAATTGTTGGTGCAGGTCCTTCGGGATTGACTGCAGCTTATTATCTTGCACTTAGAGGTTTTGATGTAACTATCTATGAAGCAAATGCTAAAGCAGGTGGTATGACAATGTACGGTATTCCGAAATATCGTCTTCCACTTGAGAGTCTTGACAAACAGATAGAGTACATTGAAAAGATTGGTGTTAATATTAAATATAACACTAAAGTTGGAAAAGATATCTCCTTTGAAAAAATTTATAAGGAGAATGATGCCGTATTTATAGGTGTTGGATTCCCTAAAGCCTGGACACTCGGTATTGATGGTGAAGAATCCAAAGGATCAATGCAGGCTGTTAACTATCTGCATATGATAAATGCTGACGAAAATGTTGAAATAGGTGATAAAGTTGCTGTTATTGGTGGTGGTAATGTTGCCATTGATGCTGCAAGGGTGTCTGCCCGTTTTGGTGCTGAAGTTACTATCCTTTACCGCCGTCGTATTGAAGATATGCCTGCTGACTGGGAAGAAATTGAAGGCGCTGAGGATGAGGGCATTAATATGGTGCCCCAGGCTATTCCCATTAAGATACATTCTGACAATAAAGGTAATGTTAAATCTATTGAATACCTTTTAGCTGAAATGGTTCCGGATGAAAGAGGCGGCAGGCCAAAACCTGTTGCTATTGAAGGAAGTAACACAATAATGGAGGTTACTGCTGTGATGGGTGCTATTGGTCAGCAAGGTGATTACAGCTTCCTGGAAGGTGAATATGAAGAAAAAATCAAGGTTGATAGAGGTAGGTTCGCTGTTAACGATGATCAGCAAACTAGCGATCCTAAAGTATTTGCCGGTGGTGATGCCGTTAACCGTACTGCTGATGCAATCAGTGCTATTGCCGATGGTTTAAGAGCTTGTAAAGCTATAGACAAAATGCTTGTTGGAAATTAATAATCGAAAACTTAAAAATAAGTTTTATAAACTCCGTTGAATTTAATTGAATCGAAAGCCTCCTTTATAGGAGGTTTTTTTTATTTTATAATACTGTTCGACTTTCCAGGGGGCTAAAACAATAGCTTTAGTATTCACACAATCACAATTGGCGAGGAATAGGGTCTTGTTGTGACTAAGAAAGAAACATCGTCAGTATAAAATGAAAGCCATTTAATCGATCATAATTCTTTCCTAAAATTGCAATCGGGAATAAAAAACTAAAAGCAAACATTTCTCCAGTCTCTATTGAAGCCCCCAGATTTAAGCTCAGCAGATAGTTTTTATGACCGTCGTATTCATGTGTATGGTTATTAAGGGTATATGATAAGCCGGCAATCAACTGATTTTTATTTTTAAATATGTAAGCAAGTTCTGCATCTGCAAAAATGTCGTTAGAGTAGGATACCTTATTATCCCTTAAACATTGATACTGGACATCGAAGTCAAGTGATAGTTTCTCAGAAAATTCATTTGAAAATGCCATTCCTGCAGCAAAAGATAATGTTTTGCCAAATATACCTGAATTTATAGCCACAATATCACTTTCGTTTGCAAAAGTACCACCAGCAATAACTCCTGCAGAAAAAGTATTGATAGTAAACAGAGTATATTTTGCTCCCAGAGAAAAAGAACTCAAGTTGGATGCTATCATCATCCCTGCCTCAAACCTTTTTGTTATTCCATAAGTAAACCGAAAAACCATCTCCTGATAAACATCTGTGCTGTCAGTAGTTGATGATAAGGGCTTTAATTTCCCCGTTTCATCATAATAGCTGGTTGCCCAAAAATATCCAAAGCCAGGTTCAAACTCAAAATTATTTTTGTTTATCGTAGCAGCATTAACAGCTGCAAGTTTAGCAGCTGATAGTCCAAAAACCTGTGAATACGTATTTATTGAAATAATTGAAAATAAAAGAAGGAGTATTATATATTTCATCTCAATTAATTTAGTCTGTAAAAAAGAATATTAATACCTTATATTTTGTCATCCAAAAAAACCCATATATTTATTTCGTAAAGATATGACAAAATTACAAATAAATTCAAGGCTGAATATTCGTAAATCGTTAATCAAAATAGTATAATTTTGCAGCAAATTTGTAATGCTGATGACAGACAACAGACGAAGAAAACCGAATTGGCTGAAGACAAAAATTCCTATCGGGAAGCAATATCTTGGTGTCCGGGAGATAGTTGAGAAAAATAAGCTCCACACAATATGTACAAGCGGGCACTGTCCAAACATAGCAGACTGCTGGGGAAGAGGCACGGCAACTCTGATGATTCTTGGTAATATCTGTACACGTGCCTGCAAATTTTGTAACGTAAAAACAGGAAAGCCATTGCCTGTTGACCTGAAAGAACCCGAACGCGTTGCCGAATCGGTTAAACTTATGAAAGTAAAACATTGTGTCCTCACTTCTGTTGACAGAGACGATCTAAATGACGGAGGTGCTGCAGTATGGGCAGAAACAATCAGAAAAATAAAAGAGATAAGTCCCGACACAACTATTGAAGCCCTTATTCCTGACTTTGACGGACATAAAGAGCTTATAACCCAGATTATTGATGCCGGTGCCGAAGTTGTTTCACACAATCTTGAAACCGTTGAAAGACTGACACCATCAATCAGAAGCAAGGCAAAATATAATGTAAGCCTGGAAGTTATCAAAATAATTTCAGAGTCAAAGGCAAGGTCAAAATCAGGAATTATGCTCGGACTTGGAGAGAAACGTGAGGAGGTTCTTCAAACAATGGATGACCTGCTTGCTGTAAATTGTGAAGTAATGACAATAGGACAATATATGCAGCCGACTAAATTACATCTTGATGTGAAAGAGTATGTTAATCCTGACATTTTTGAAGAATACAGAAAAACAGGCCTTGAAAAGGGTTTTAAATTCGTAGAGAGCAGCCCGCTGGTTAGGTCATCGTATCATGCAGAAAATCATGTGTAAAGGTTGTAATTACAAATGACAAGCGTGGACGCTTGTCACATTTTAGTATATACAAAATGGAGTTTCAAACATTATATAAGGATCTGGGAGTAATAAAATACAAGAAGGCCTGGGATTACCAGAAAAACCTTGTAGGACATATTTTTGAGACAAATAAGATAAACTCCGAATTACCGTTTTGTGAGCAGAATTTAAACTATAATTTTCTTCTGTTTTGCGAACATCCACATGTTTACACTCTTGGCAAACACGGTTCTGAAAATAATTTGCTGATTCCTGACAAACTACTAAAAGAAAAAGGAATTGAATTCATTAAAAGTGATCGTGGCGGTGACATTACCTATCACGGGCCGGGACAGATAGTCGGTTATCCGATTTTCGACCTTGAAGCACTCGGCATCAGAACAAAAGAATACATCTTTAAAATGGAAAATGTTATAATAGGTGTACTTGAAGATTATTCCCTTAAAGCTGAAAGACTTGAAGGTGCTACCGGCGTATGGATTGATGCTCATATTCCGGGAAAAGCCAGAAAGATATGTGCGATGGGTGTTAAGATAACCAAAGGTGTAACAATGCATGGTTTTGCTTTTAATGTAAACACAGACCTAACCTACTATCAATATATCAATCCTTGTGGATTTACTGACAAAGGAGTGACATCCCTTGAAAAAGAGCTGAGACGACAAGTTGACATTGAAGAGGTTAAAAAAAAACTTAAAAAACACTTTTGTGATGTTTACAACATTGACATCAGCCAGGAATTTATTGGTATAATTCAGGATGTCTGATAAAAAGCCCTATTCTGTTACCTTATTTGTACTTCGATATCATCAACAAAGGCATCATCACCGGAAGGATTCCATATATAGACTTTCAAAACAGCTTCTTTATCTTTTACTTCCGGTATTTTAACAGATTTCGTTACTTCATACCATTCATTTTCTGAAACTGCATCTCCAGCAAAAAAATGCACCTCTCTGAATAAGGACTTATTGCCGCGATCAATAGAAATGACCAATGCAGCCTTGCTATTCACATTGGTCAAAACATTTAGCGATACCTTAACGGAATGCAAAGTAGGGATATCAACGAGATTTGCCTTGAAAGTAGAACTATAAGGCAGACTATCATTAACAAGACACGAAGAAAAACCAGAATACGCTTTCAGGCTTGAGATATTTTTAGGGATATCACAAGCCGAATCATATTCTATATTATTGAAATAAGATGTTACTGTGTCATTCGTCTGAACATCACGAAAAACACTCTTCTTCCATTCTGCACATTTGTCCGGCAACTCACTTATCTGCTGAATGGCAACGAGCGAATCACAAGATAAGAACTCCTGATTATAAACAGCCACCTCAATTCCCGGAACGCCAAACTCATCACAAAGCTTATATTTATGACTCTTTAAAAATTTATCTATCGTCTTTTCGGAATCAACAATCTGTGTATGACTACTGATAAGAATGATACGTGGAGCCTTGCTATAATCAATCGTTCTAAAACCGCTGCTATCATTCAGGCAGTATATGTCATCATCACCAAGATGACTTATAGTGTTCTCATAATCGCTGAAGTAATCACGATTGTAATAATATGTAAAGTCTCTGAACTTATACCAGGCAGAAATAAGTACAATATTGTTTTCCGGCTGCAATTTCATCACTTCAGGAACCAACTTCTTCCAATTTTCTGACACATCCCGATACACATGAAACGACCTGAATGGAATATACAGGATCAACAGTATTAAAGCCAATTCAACGATAATATTTATACGCAATGAACTAACTATATAAGCAAGCAAAAGGTAAAACCCTAGAGAAGAGAACAGCACATAGCGCAATCTGAAAACCGGCGTAAACTGTGCAATCAGAAAATCGCCAATAACCGGCAATATATACCACAAAAGAAGAAGGATGAATATCTTAACATCAAATTTTTCAGAAAGAAATCTTCTTTTCTTATCAAATATTACAAGAAATCCAAATCCAACCACTAAAGCGGTATGAATTTTTAAAAAGGTCATATTCACCGAAAACTTCTCAAAGATATAACGCAATTCAGGCAGACCGGGAATGGCAAGCCAGAACGTTCCGGCTTCAGGAATATTCTCAAAAACAATTTTTGCCCAGGGCAAATACAAAACAACACTGATAACAAAACTAATAATAAGATATTTAAACCCTTTCTTTGCAGACTTAAAAAACAAAAGGCCGGCAATAAATTCAACAACCGGAACAAATACGGCGATATAATGAGTAAACATCAGTAGCACATTAACAATAGCAAGCCCTGCCAGGCTCCACTTCTTCTCCCTTTTCAACGTATTTAAAAACAGATAGAACGATAGGGCTGTAAGAAATCCGACAAGGGCAAAAGCTCTGAGTTCGTGCGAAATCATCATCTGAACCTCAGAAAAAAGAAAAAGTATCGAAACTATAATGGCGCTCAACCTGTTGAGATACCTGTCCGACAACTTAAATAGAAAAAATGCAGTTCCAGTACTCATTAATGCCGAAAACCCCTTCAAATAAAATGAGCCAATGCCAAAAACTTTAATCCAATAATGAAGCATAAAAAAATAGAGAGGAGGATTTCTGTCATACATCAACCTGTCGAAAAGCAGTTGGGGAGTTTGTTGGGAAAAGAATATGGTAAATCCTTCATCTCCATAAATACTTTCAGTTGGAAGTGCCAGGAACCTGATAATTAGATTCAAAATAACAACAACTGCTAAAACAATCCCCCAATATTTACTATTCAGGCTGTTAAGCTTATTTTCTATGATTGTTGTCCTTATCATCTTTTTTTCGCAGCAAATATCAGATAAACTATTGAAATGATAATGAAAAATAATGAAAAATAAAAGCCGGCGAGCACCAAGGTCGGTTTGTACACAAATTGTACAGTGTGTGAACCTTTCAGCACTTCAACTCCGAGAAAAGT
>JAUVIX010000115.1 GCA_030592565.1 Chlorobiota bacterium | reverse complement strand
TTTTGTAAAGAAATATTTGCAGAATGAACAAAACAAAGCCAATTCAGGAATTAAAGAAATAGCATATTTGTCTTTTCAATTTGAAACTGAAAAGGAGTATATTCAGGATGAAATAATAAAAAAAGATAAGATTGATATATTTGTTTCAAATCTTGGATTAAATGCTACCTGGAATAATGAAGTAATGGAAGACCATTATTTTGCATTCGAATGTAAGCGTTTGCAAAACATAAAGAAAAACAATGTCTATATTTCCGATATTGAAAAATTTGTACAACGAGATTATTGGCAAACAGGTTTTCGATTTCCTTTTTACGGGTTGATTGGTTTTGTTGAAAAAAGTTCAGTCTCAATAGAGAAGATTATTGATGACATTGATTTAAAACTCAAGGCTCATAAAACAATAAAATCGCTTGTAAGTAATGATACTGTTTTAATAGATTATCCAATTTACGATTATAATTATTGTCGTTTATCAAAACATAGGCATAATTCAGTTTCTACAACAATTGAGGTATATCATCTTTTCTTTGATTATTCAGAAATCATTGTTGAAAAGTAATCAGTATTAGAAATGACATCGGATAAAAAAAACATAGCGCTACTTACTGAGATCTTTGTTAAAAAAGGATTGAAACATATCATAATTTCTACGGGTTCGCGCAACGCTCCAATAATCATATCATTTGCAAACCATCCCGATGTTGAGGCTTTAAGTATTGTAGATGAACGTAGTGCCGGTTTTTTCGCACTTGGAATGGCTCAACAAACAAAACAAACTGTTGCCATTGCCTGCACTTCAGGAACTGCTGCCCTGAATTATGCGCCTGCAATTGCTGAGGCTTATTATCAAAAAATCCCATTACTCGTCCTCACTGCCGACAGACATCCGTATATGTTTGATATGGGCGACGGACAGACTATCAGGCAAAAAAATGTTTATGCAAATTATATTAAAAATAGCTTTGAGCTACCACTGGAGATAAAAACAGAACAGGAATTAAAAAAAGCTGCTGAATTAATTAACGAAGCAATAAATCTGACAATGTATCCTGATTTTGGTCCGGTACATATCAATATTCCTTTTGCCGAGCCTATATATAATCAGATTGAAAGTCTCTTCTCTGAAATCACTGTTTTTGATAATAAGGCAGAGAATGAAAATCTTCCCGAAGTTGACATTCAATATTTCTCAAAAATTTGGAACAAAAGCCGCAAAAAACTCCTGATAGCGGGAATGATGGATGAAAACAAATATCTTTCAGGACTACTTAAAAAAATCACAGCAGACAAATCGGTTTTCTTGCTAACCGAAACCACATCAAATATTGATGATGGAGTTGCCTGCTCCTGTATAGATAAAATCGTTTCAACCATAACCGAAGATGAGACAGCACAATTTCAGCCCGACCTGCTTATCACTTTTGGCGGGCCTGTTGTTTCAAGAGTTATTAAACAATTTATTCGCAAAAACAGACCGACTCACCACTGGCATATCGATCACGTTGAAACAAAAATGGACACTTACCATTGCCTTTCTGCCGGAATTTCTCTCTTGCCGGAAACGTTTTTTGAACAACTGCTTCCTAATATAATTCTAGTTGAAAACAGTTATAAAAATCTGTGGATGGAAAAAAGCAAGCGTTCCGAACACAAGCACATAAAATATCTGGCTTCTGCCGGGTATTCCGATCTTAAAGTATTTGAAACCTTGCTCCGCCATATTCCCGAAGGTAGTGACCTGCAACTGGGCAACAGCACACCTGTTCGCTATGCTCAACTTTTTAAGCCGATTAAAAAACTTTATTATCACTCAAACAGGGGTACAAGCGGAATCGACGGAGTGGTTTCAACGGCTGCCGGTGCAGCTTATTCTTCAAAAAAACCAACAACATTAATAACAGGTGACCTGGCATTCTTTTATGATTCAAATGCTTTGATGAACAACTATCTGAGCAAAAATCTAAAAATTATCATCATTAATAATTCCGGTGGAGGGATTTTCAGGTTTATTGAGGGTCCGGACACAACCGGAAAATTAGAACAATTCTTTGAAGCAAAACACAACTTTAAAGTCAAATACATTGCAAAAGCTTACGGCGTTCCATATTATGCCACAACCAATCTTTCAGAATTAGAAAGCAAACTAAAAACATTTTATTTGCTCCAAAACGATAAACCTGCTATTCTTGAAATATTCACACCCAATGAAATAAATGCAAATATTTTGAAAAATTATTTCAAGTTTCTTAAAGAATAAAACTCTCAAAATTATCGGGTATAATCACCTTCGTCTCATTTTCAGGATAATAAAAACACAAATATTTCGATTTTAATCGAAGTATTAAGGGATTTTGCCCGAATATCAAAAAATAAAGTATTTTTGAGCAATATTAAAATTACTAAAAATGAGCTCTAAAAGCAACTGGCTACCTTTAAAACAATACAGCGATATCCTGTTTGAAATATGGGACGGTATTGCAAAGATTACAATCAACCGACCTGAGGTACTCAATGCATTTCGACCAACAACAGTATCGGAGATAAGCGATGCCCTAAGGATATGTCGCGAAAATCCAGATATTTATGTTGTGGTGCTAACCGGTGCAGGCGACCGCGCATTTTGTAGCGGCGGCGACCAGAATTATAAAAGCAAGGGCGGCTATCTTGATAAAGACGGTGTGCCGAGGCTTAATGTCCTTGATGTGCAAAAGCAGATACGTTCACTTCCCAAACCTGTTATTGCAATGGTAAATGGTTATGCCATAGGTGGCGGCCATGTATTACACGTATTGTGCGATCTTACCATTGCTTCCGAAAATGCTATATTTGGTCAGACAGGCCCCAAGGTAGGAAGCTTCGATGCAGGATTCGGCTCTTCATACCTTGCCCGACAAGTTGGTCAGAAAAAAGCCCGCGAAATTTGGTTTCTGAATCTTCAATATACAGCCAAAGAAGCAGAAAAGATGGGAATGGTCAATATGGTTGTCCCCCTGGAACAATTAGAAGACGCAACAGTAGAATGGGCACAGATAATGATGAAGCGAAGCCCGATGGCTCTGAGGATGATAAAAATGGGATTAAATGCCGAACTGGACGGACAGGCCGGCATTCAGGAACTGGCCGGAAATGCAACTCTTTTGTACTATATGACCGAAGAGGCACAGGAAGGCAAAAAGGCATTTCTTGAAAAACGTGACCCGGATTTTAAAAAGTTCCCAAAATTTCCGTAATTTTACAAGATGAATCTTAAACCCTGGATACAAGCATTTCGCCTGCGGACATTGCCTCTGTCACTTTCAAGCATTGTCCTTGGCTGTTTTCTTGCCCATTACGATGGCAGGTTTAACTGGAAAGTATGTATCCTTGCTATACTAACAACTCTGTTCCTTCAAATTTTGTCGAACCTTGCCAACGACTATGGCGACTCGAAACATGGTGTTGATAATTCACACAGAAAAGGACCCCAAAGGGCTGTCCAAAGTGGAGCCATTGCTCCAAAAAAAATGAAGGGAGTTGTAATTCTTTTTATTATTTTGTCATTTATCTCCGGTGTTTGGCTTATATATGAAGGCACT
This sequence comes from Chlorobiota bacterium, assembly GCA_030592565.1. Taxonomy (GTDB): domain Bacteria; phylum Bacteroidota; class Bacteroidia; order Bacteroidales; family JAADJA01; genus JAADJA01. Next base: position 6,377 of record JAUVIX010000115.1, on the reverse strand, counting down.
AAGGGAATCCCTGTTTTTACAATACTCATTTTCTTAATTGTTGGTATTGGAGCCATTGCAGCGGCCGTCAAATATACAATTGGTGATCACCCATATGGCTATTCCGGATTTGGTGATCTGTTCGTATTTTTATTTTTCGGAATAACCGGGGTGGTAGGGACATATTATCTGAATACCCACTCATTTAACTGGGAAATTCTGCTACCGGCATCAGCGGCAGGTTTTTTAAGTACTGCTGTGCTAAATCTTAATAATATGCGCGACAGAGATAATGACAGGAATTCAGGAAAACATACCCTTGTGGTTATAATGGGAATTGAAAAGGCCAGGTGGTATCATTTTTTTCTTTTGCTTGGCTCTGTGATAACCGGGCTTGTATATATGCTTTTGAATTACCATTCACCTTTTCAGATGCTGTTTTTGCTGACCATTCCTCTTCTTTGGATTAATGCGGCAGTGGTTTTCAAAAATACCATCCCCGAAGATTTAGATCCCTATCTTAAAAAACTTGCAATAACAAGTTTACTTTTTTCTCTTGCTTTCGGGATAGGATTATTAATGTAAATTTTGAAAAACCAATTATGACTAATAACGATATTATTCGCCGTATACGCTACACATTCGATCTTAGCGACTCGAAAATGATTGAAATATTTGGCCTGGCCGATTCTGAGGTATCACGGGCACAAATTAGCGATTGGTTGAAAAAAGATGATGATCCGGCACATCAGGTGCTTTATGATAACCAACTCGCTTTATTCCTAAACGGATTGATTAACTATAAACGAGGCAAAAAAGATGGTGTGCAGCACAAACCCGAGAAACGTCTAAATAATAATATCATTTTTAGAAAATTAGTAATCGCTCTAAACTTAAAAAATGATGATGTTCTGGAGATTCTTGAGCTGGCTGATAAACACCTAAGCAAGCATGAATTGAGTGCATTTTTCCGCAATCCGAATCAAAATCAATATCGCCCTTGTAAAGATCAGGTCTTGCGTAATTTTCTTCAGGGTATGCAGATAAAGTATCATGATAACCAGAAATAATCTATGTTATGAAATCTGGTTTTAGTGCATATTTTAAAAAGCATACTTTAATATTTAAACAGCTGGCCGGAACCTCGAGAGGGGTATTAAATACAAAAGATTCCTGGATAATTCACATTTACGACAATGAAAATCCCGGGAAAACCGGAAAGGGAGAATGCTCTCCTCTAAAGGGATTAAGCATTGACGACCGAGAAGATTTTGAACAAAAAGTTGATGAAGTCTGTGAAAACATCAATAAATTTGATTCATACCTTAAAAACAGACTAAATGATTTTCCATCAATAAGGTTTGGGCTGGAAATGGCTTTGAAAGATTTAGAAATCCCTGAAGAAAATATTATATTTCCATCGGAATTTACACAAGGAAAAGACTCCATTAAAATTAACGGTCTGGTCTGGATGGGAAAATTCGACTTTATGCGGAACCAGATTATTGAAAAATTTGAAGCCGGATTTTCCTGCATAAAACTCAAAATTGGAGCCATTGACTTTGACAAGGAGATTGAATTAATAAAGTCAATCAGAAAAGAATTTACTGAAAAAGATATTGAAATACGTGTTGATGCAAATGGTGCTTTCGCTGTTGATGAGGCCTTGGAAAAGTTAAAAATCCTTTCGGAATACGGCCTGCACTCCATCGAGCAGCCCATAAAACAGGGCCAATGGGAGGAGATGACAAAACTTTGTGCACATACACCTCTGCCAATAGCACTTGATGAAGAGCTTATTGGCGTGAATAAATTATATAAAAAGAGAACATTGCTCCAAACAATCAAACCTCAATATATTATTCTGAAACCAAGTCTTACCGGCGGATTTAAAGCTTCGGAAGAGTGGATAAAAATTGCGGAACAAAACGATATAGGCTGGTGGATAACCTCAGCTTTGGAATCAAATATCGGTTTAAATGCCATTGCACAATGGACTTACACTCTTGGCAACAAAATGCCACAAGGACTGGGAACAGGAGAACTTTATAAAAATAATTTCGACACTCCTCTTTATATAAAAAACGAACAATTGAATTTTTTCTATTCGATTAGGAAATCAAATTAATTGTTCCTTAGGTTGGCGCCAATGCGACAACTATCGGAAGGGTGCTACGCACCGTTTGAAGGCTATTTATTGTGCACTGGCATTTTATTTCTTAGGTTTATATTTATCTTCCAAGTCTTCAATTATATTTCTAATTATTTTAAGTGATTCTGAAATATATTTCTCATTATTTGGGTCAATGTTAGATTCTATTTTTTGCTTCGTCAATTCAATAATAAATCTGTCCGAACTACCTCCTGAAATATGCATCTCGATTCCATTTTCTGAATTAAGTTTTTCTAGTTTATTAATGCTTTCTAAATCTATTCTATTTATTATTTTTTCAAGGTTAATATAGTCGGAATTTTCAATATTGATTGTAGTTGAATCTACAAACCAGCCTTTAAAGCCAGGGTGGTCTTTAGAAAAGTTTTCAGGGAGAATGTTATAAAAACTGATAGTCATATCGTTTCTTATTTCAACAATATATTGAGGAGGTGGATTACTAACAGGAAATAGTTTAATTTTTTGAATTCGTATTAATGAGTCTTGACGTTGTAAAGTCTGTGATTTCAGGTCTGAAAAGACGAAAGATATCATGATAAGAAAGAATATAAGCGTAGATTCAAAAATTATCCTTTTCATTTTGTTTGTTTTTGATTGTACTTGTCAATAAACTTATGAAGCTCGCTTTCCATTAATGCGGTTGGGAAATATTTACTTGAACCTTCATCGTATTCAATTCATTTTTCAAGTCCGTATTTTTTTGCCAATGAAAAAATGAATTGTTCAATCTCATCAGTTTCTTTATAAATCTTATCTTCCCTTGTTTTGTAACTATTCAATACCCATTCTCCACAATAATACATTGTTAGTAAAGTTCGATATTGTTTTTTTGTCAGTTCAATGTTCATAGTTTAGTCAAATGGTTCATTTGGAAGTTGTTTTAAATTCTTAATAAACCTTTTTTTATCAAATGTTTTTCTATGTTTTATAACGTCAAATATTTCAATAGCAATACATTGCGCAATTAGTTTTTTTGTATCAGACTTATTATATCCGTCTTTTATCAGTCGGTTGAAAGTCAGATTGGTTTCAGGAGGGTCATTGTTCTTGATTTGGTTTTCAATAATCTCGAAAATTTGTTCTCTTACAATTTCGTTAGATTCCATATTGTGATGTTTTTCAAGCTTGTGCCCAACGACAGTCTGTCTAATAACTCTACGTTTTATTAAAATTCAGGCAAATATAAGCCGATTTAAGGAGACTTTGAAAAAACTATCAACTATTTTGTTGTAAAATATGCTATCAGTTGCAGGTCATACTCACCGCCAAAAAATCCCACCCCCAAAAAAACAGTATTAAAAATCCATAGAATGGTTGTGGGCTATGGATTTGGCCTGCCCGAATTCGCAGAAGGCGTGGTTCAATTCCGCACGTGCGGAACTTCTTCCAATAACTATTAGAATAGTGCTTCGTGCCGTTTGAAGGCTATTTATTGGTGGTCATTTTTCTTTAGATTAAAAATAAGTATTTACTGCAAATTCAAACTGATTAATAAAAATACCCTTAAAATTTGATATGTTATTTTGTTCATAAAACAGAAGTATTGCTTTCTTATAATCAACAGAATCTACTGTTCTAAACGATAATGGACAATGACCATAATTCATTAAAATTGCGTTACTTACGATTCGCGCAGTCCTCTTATTTCCATCCATAAACGGTTGTATATAAGAAATCAATACTAATGCCAACAAAGCCTTCTCGAAGACACTTTCTTTACTGTTTACTACTTCACAAGTATTTCTTAAAGCTTCTAATATCTGAAATTCATTATCAAGTGGTTTGTAGTTTGTTCCAGATATACCAACTCGCCTTTTTCTCAAATTCCGTTCTACTGCAAGTTCTTTTGTCAACATACTGTGAATATCTTCAATTTTGGAAACAGTCAAGGGGTTTAAATAATCATCATTCTCTATTATAAAATCAAGAGCATCTTTATGATTTAGAAGCATAATAGCTTCTTCCTTCGTTTTTCCTGCTGCTGTTTCTTTCTCTTTTAGTAATCGTTCTGTTTCCAATAAGGAATATGTATTCCCTTCAATCTGAGAGGATTTCCAACTCAAATCAATAGCAAGTCTTTCTAACTCTTTTTTATACTCATTTTCTGAGAGTTCAGCGATATTTGATTTATAACTTTCTTGAAGTAGTGCAAGTTTATCTAATTCATTTTCAGTAAATGCACTATATCCACTTAATACATCTGTAATTATTTTGAAATTAAAATTTTCCTTAATTTGCCTTTCATCAATTTCTTTTTTATAATAATTTTCAATATCAATTGGTTGAATCAGTTCAAATACAGGTGACAAAAGATATTTTGTTCCTTTTCCTTGTCCTTTTGTTGCAAGATAATTATTAGATTTTAAATTAGTCAGAATTCTTTTAAGTGTAGCATAACTAACTGAAATACCTACACTTTCAAAAATCTTTTTTGAAGAGCATTCTCCTGTTTCTTTTATAAAATCAATTATTCGTTGTTCTCTATTATTAATCATTTTATTATTTTAAGCTCACAAAGATAATGTTTTTAGCTCAATTTCAATAACTATTGAGCTGCATATTTCTTTTAAATGAGCTACAACGGCAGTCTGTCTAATAACCCCCCATTTTATTAAAATTCAGTAACTATTTTGTTGTAAAATATGCTATTGGTTGCAGGTTATACTCACCGCCAAAAAACAGCTCCAAAAAAAACAGTATTGAAAACCCATAGAATGGCTGCGGGCTATGGAATTAGCCTGCCCGAATTCGCAGAAGGCGTGGTTCAATTCCGCAACTGCGGGGTTTCTTCCGATGGCTATCGGAAGGGTGCTTCGCACCGTTTGAAGGCTATTTATTACTAGTAGTTGCCTTTTTTTAATACATTACTAATTATAGTGTATGCCTCCGCAACATTTCTTGAATTTCAAACCGCTATTACATGGGCACGGACTATTTCTAGATATTCTTTTTTTCTTTTTGTTTAAGTCTTTTGACTTCATTTCCTGTTTAAAGATTTTCTCAAGTAAATCATATAATTCTGGATGTTTTTTTGCTAATAACTTTGGTCGTTCAAAAAAATATTCGCTCACAACTGAAAAAAACTCTGCTCTATTTGTGCCACCATAAGGATTGATGTCTGATTTATTATCATAAATTTCGTCAATCTTTTTATTGATAAGGTCTATCCACGGGATTGTATACTGTTTTTCTAATAATAGTTCTGGAATACCGTCGATTGACCCGTCTGTCTTATCAATCAAGTGTACAAACTCATGAATTGCAGTATTCTTCTTATCTGATTCATTTGCAAATCCAAGCTTTAATGCTGGTTTGGACAGAATCATTATACCTTCCATATAACCACTTCCTACCATTCCTAAAGTTCGGCGATCTGGCCCTTCTGTTTCAAACTTTTCATTGAACATTGATGGATACAATAAGACTTCATGGATGTTTGAATATTTCCAATTACTAAATTTAAATATGGGTATTACAGCGCTTGATGCAACAAGGAGTTTGTCCGTTATATCAATTTGGGTTTCAATTCCGGTAATTCGACAATTTAAAAGAAATTCTTGAACTTTATATTCAAATAAACTTTTCTCCTCATTGGATAAAGCATTATAATAAGCTACCTTTCCAGCCAGAACAACTCTCCATTCTGTTGGGAAAGGATCACTCGGTTCAATCCACCCTGACTTAGTCCGATACTTTAGTCTGAACAAAAAGAATCCAATAATAACTATTATTACAATGGCATACATGGGGTTCATGCGGATAATCTATATCTATATTTATTAAAAATTACTTATAACGGCAGTCTGTCTAATAACTCTCCGTTTTATTAAAATTCAGGCAAATATAAGCCGATTTAAGGAGACTTTGAAAAATTTAGCTATTTTGTTGTAAAATATGCTATTGCTAAAATGGCTTATTTGGGCCCGTTTTTGATTACATATTGACAAAAATAATAAAATAAGTACCTCAAGGTGCTTGTGATGCTATGGCCGGAATGGCTACCATTACTTTTATACCCAAGTCATCTGCTATCTTAAATTCGCTTCCGGTATGATATCCTTTGTCGTAGAGTGCTGTAAATTCATTGGTGTGCAATATGCTTTTTGCTGTTCTGTGCCCGGAACTTGGTACTATCTCCGGCAATAAGTTTTCCACCTATCAACTCAAAATTCTTTGCCAGTTCAACTGTTGCACGAAATACCTTTTTGATGGCTTTGGGGTTGTC
>JAUVIX010000088.1 GCA_030592565.1 Chlorobiota bacterium | reverse complement strand
TGAACTTGCAAGAAAAAGAGGATTGTATGTGACAAAAGGAGTAGCAGAGGAGTTGCCTCTAGCTGACAATTCTTATGACTTTGCTTTAATGGTCACAACAATCTGCTTTGTTGATTCACCTGAAAAAGCAATAAAAGAGGTACACAGGATTTTAAAAAATAACGGAAGCTTTATTCTGGCTTTTGTCGATAAAAACAGCAAGGTCGGAAAGGAGTATCAGAAGATGAAGGAGAAGAGTCTTTTTTATAAAGATGCCGTCTTCTTTTCAACCGAAGAACTTCTATCTTTGCTTGAAGCAAAAGGTTTTAAAAAATCCAAAATCGTTCAGACGGTTTTTGGAAATCTTGATGAGGTAAATGATATTCAAGATTTTAGGTCTGACTATGGTGACGGAAGTTTTGTGGTTATTTCAGCAAAAAAGAACAAAATTTAAATTAAATGTAAAGATATGAAACTGTTAATGATCTATATGGATAGATTTGCCTACAACCCGACTATAAAAACGCTTGTGGATGTAGAAGTAATCGAAAAAGGCAGAGAATTTCTGGACGCCCAGGTTGCCTTTATCCACGCCGAAGAATCAGATATTGAAAATGAAAGTAATATCTTAAAAAAGACTCTTAAAAACCTGAAATGGATTGCAGGTAAAAACAGTACTAAAAGGATTGTACTACATTCATTTGCACATCTTTCGGAGAGCAAAGCTGAGCCGGGTTTCACAAAAGCCTTTTTTGATAAGCTTCAGAAAAGGCTCGAAGATACAGGATATGAGGTTTATCAAACCCCTTTCGGATATTTCCTTGACCTTTCGGTTGATGCTCCCGGAGTTTCTCTTGCAAGGGTGTTTAAAAACTTGTAACTATATTGACTTGAAAAGCTACCCTTGCAACGAAACAAACTATGTGCAAGCGTCCACGCTTGCAATAGAAAAACACACCCCTGCTAACACACAAAGCCTACACACCCCCTCTCGGCTTACGCTTAAACCCAGCCCACAGAGGGGAAAAACACACCCCCCCAACTCACAAGGGTGAACAAATTTTGTATCATCAATTTAAAAAGACTTTACCTTTTCTCCTATTTTAGTTTTAACTTTGCGCCAGCTTTCATATGAAAGCTGTAATGATACGTTTAATTGTCCGGATGGTGGAAGCATTTAACATGATTGTGTATTTTTTGAATCAATATTTCAATTAATCCCAGCCACGGATAGACAGACGAAAATTCCTATAAAACAGAAAACAAATAAATAAAAAATATGAATGAAGATATGATAATTGCCTGTGCAACCGATAATGAGCTACATTTCCCTGACAAGCATTCAGGCGAAGCAGCTTATTATATGATTTACAGGACAAACGACAAAGAAGCTGAATTTGTTATGCGTATCGAAAATACCAGTCCTGAAGAGAAAATGCATGGCGATCCTAATAAGGCAAAGGGTGTTGTAAGCCTGTTAAAGGCAAAAAATGTTGACGTTATTGTTTCGAAGCAGTACGGGAGAAACCTTAAAAGAATTAAGAGTAAAGTTGTTCCGGTCATAATCAAAACTGACAAAATAGAAGACGGCATTAATTTATGTATTGAAAATATTGATCTTCTACGGAAGGAGTTGGAGAAAGAAGGAGAGGAAAGAAAGCACATAATATTGGGATGAAATAAAAAAAATTCTAAAATAATAGTTCGGTAAATCTAATTTGACGACTGAACTTTATTAACTTTTCAGATAATAATCGTATCAAATTTATTTGTATGTTTGAGCCGAATAACACGCAACGATTAATCAATCTAATAAAATACGATTGTGAAAAGACAGACTTTAGCATTTCTGATTATTTGTTTCTATCTGACTCCATTTTTGGTTATTTCTCAAAACAGTTCACAGGTGACAACCAAAGACGAAAAGAGTTATGTTTTCGGTCAGATTTACACTGCATTTTATTACGGGCTAAAAGACACCTATAAGCCTCAGGCCGCTTTTCAGTTTAACCAGGGAATAATTGGATACAAGCACATGTTTTCCAGCAAGCTCAGCGGTTTGATTATGTTTGATGTTACGCGTACAACTCATATTTACGAGATTACCGATACGGCAGGCAATAGTTTAAATTATGAATATTTTGAAGGTAGCAAATACACCGCCTATCTTAAGATGGCTGAGATAAAATGGACCATCAACGATTATCTTATTTTCAGAGTAGGGCAACTGCTAACCACACAATACCTCACTTTCCAGGATAAATTCTGGGGTTATCGCTATATTGATGTAACAATGCAGGAAAAATTCAGAATGGGAATGCCGGCTGATTTTGGCGCTCAGCTTGATTTTAAATATAAAGACAAATTTCTCAATCAGTTTTCAGTCGTTAATGGTGAAGGGCCTTTCAGATATCAGGATATTAACAGCAAATTTCTCTATTCCGACAATATTCAATACTATCCTACCGACAAAATAACTTTAAAATTATATGCTGATTACTCACCTGCTTCCGACACTGGTGCTGACAAGACTTTCAAATCGGTTGTATCAGGTTTTGCGGGTTATAAAACCTCAAAATTCAGGATTGGTGCTGAATACAGTTATGTTTTTAATTACACTTACACCGAAGGCATTGATTACAGTGGAATATCAGTCTTCGGATCTGTAGTTTTAAATGAAAAATTTCAGTTACTGGCCCGATATGACCATTTGGATATGAAACTTATAGATGAAACAGACAACCTCAATTACTACATTGCCGGATTTCAGTATGAGCCGGTTAACAAATTCACTACTTCATTAAATTTCCGTTATTATTCGGTTGGATTACTTCCATTTATATATGCAAGTTTCGGGTTAATGTTTTAGCTCTCCTTTTGCCTCGAAGGTCTCCTGAGCATAACGAAATTATGAAAACAACCGATTAGAAAACATCAGTCCACATCAGCCTGGAACTTAAAACCAAGACGTTTGCCGGTTTTTATCTGCATTGGGTCAAGAGCAGCCCTGAACTCCTGAACAGTTACCTCTTTGATATTGTCATAAGGGGGAGTTAACAGATCAAAATTAATCGTGTACATTACGGCAGACTCAATAATTTCTAATGCCATTTTTTTAGTCATTTTGGCATTTGCAAAACTTTTATAGAGAAACCCGATCTCTCGTTTTCCTTCAATAAAATAGTGCATATCTTTATTAATGAATATCCTTCCTATAAGATACCCGATATCATTCATACGGTTGTATTTGAATGAATCGCTCAGGAAATTAAAAATATTGATTATCCCGCAATATGACCGGCTGACATCTTCCTTAACATATGGTGTTTTCATCACTTCATGGTCGCGGGGCATCTCAAAAATATTTGAATGCATCATAAACACAAGTGTATCACCGGCAAACTTTAGCTCAGCCTCAAACTCACTACGATCTCTGAACACAACAGGAATTTTTTTTGCCTCTATCGAACCTAAACGATTATATTGCACAACAAGGTCTTCCATTCCTTCCTTCAATGTACCAAGCGCCTCAATTGTATTTTTATAGACATCCTGCTTAAGAGAAGCTTTTTCAATAAGTGCAGTAAATAGGTTCTCAGTTTTTGTTTTATCGCTCATAAAAAAGATTGTATGAAGTTATTCAAATGTAAAGGATAATTGGAATATCTTGGATTTCATACTTTCAATTCCGTCGGTGTAAATATTATCCTCTTTTTTAAGCATATCAAACATTCCATAAGACATTTTTAATTCTGTCCCAAGTTTGAACCATTCAAAATAAAAGTCGAAGCCGAAACCCAGTTCCAGGCTAACATCATGCTTATAGAGCTTGACCTGTATTTGCCCCTGATCTGCATCCTTTTTGGCTTGTGAGGCAAGATCAAGATTATAACTTAAGCCGCCCAAAATATATGCAGCAAAATTATTAAGACGCAGCGAGCGGTATTTAACAGTTAATGGAAACTGGACAAAAGTTGATGGAATATTTTTTCTAATATCAATTAATTCAGCATCACCATTTCTGAATTTCAGTATTCTGTAATCAAGATAACGTTCACCAAATGTAAGAGAAGGGATAAGTCGCAGATCAAAATGGTTTGCCAGTCTTAGGTTACCCACAATCCCGACAGTAAAACCGAATGAAGGATCACTCTCAACACCCATTAATATAGCAGAGTCGGCTGAGATATCTTTAGCCTGAAGGTCAGTAAACATTTTCGTATTGAGATTAGAAACGGGAGTTATCCTGAAATCCATTTGTGTCATTGCCAGGATAAACCCAAAGTGCCTCGGTGCAAGATCATACCCGGGTTTATTCTCAATTTTTTGCCGCTGCGAGAAAGCATGGTTCGATCCAAAAAGTAACAGACCTGCAATTGCTATGATAATTATTTTGCTAATATTCAATTTATCTTATTTGATAATTACTAACGGACTAACCCATTAATTAGTGTACGTCGCAACAAAAGTAAATATATTTTCAAATTGTGTACGAAGTTTGTTAATTATTGTTCTTTTTACCGGCTTTGCGCTTAGTCATCAGGTGACTTGCCATCTCTGTCCCTATGCTCAGTCACCAGGTGACTTGCTACCGCTGATGCTTCAGCTTAATCGCCGGGATGACCTACTGGCTGATTACATCTCCAGTTTAAGGGTTTCTCTGAGAAGTTTCAATTTATCAACCGGAACGACACCAACCTCCTCACAAACCAGCCCGCCTGCAAGATTTGCAATATTAGCAGTCATAGCCGGATCAACACCTGCTGCAAGACAAAGTGAAGCAACACTAATAACAGTATCTCCGGCTCCGGACACATCTGAAATAGCCCTGACATGCGATGGAAACAGCCTTATTTGCTTCTCCCCATTATCATTAAACTCAACAAAAATCCCATCCTCCGAAAGAGTAATCATTACAATACCTGCATTAATCTTCAATTTAAGTTTGCTAACGGCATTTTTCAATTCCTCTGAATTCTTTCTGTTTATCTCAGTCTTCAATCCTTCGCTTAGCTCCTTCAGATTTGGTTTAAAAAGAGTGACATTTTTATATGATAAAAAATTTCTTCTTTTCGGATCAACAGCAATCGGGATACTTAATTCATTAGCTCTGTTTACAATTTTTAATATCAGCTCTTCATCAATCACCCCTTTATCGTAATCCTGAAAAATAATTACATCTATATTTTGCTTTTCTATAATTTCAAGGAATTTACCGAACAGCCTCTCTTTATCATCCTTATCAAGATCAATGTCAACCTCTTCATCAACTCTTAGCAGTTGTATATTATTCCCAATTACCCTGAATTTAGTTGTTGTAATTCTGTTCCTGATCTTTAGTATTCCAGATGAATCCATCTGTTGATCATCAAGCAGAGCAACAAACTCATCTCCTTTTGTATCATCCCCAACCACTGAACAAAGTATGGGGTTTGCTCCCATTGATTTTATATTCAACGCCACATTAGCTGCGCCACCCAGCCTGTTTTCGCGTTTTGTAATTGAAACTACAGGAACAGGAGCTTCGGGAGATATCCTGTCAACATTCCCCCATAAATAGGAGTCAACCATAACATCCCCGATAATCAGAACGTTCAGGTCGTTAAATGAATCAAAAAGCTTTGAGATTTTTTCTTTATCAAACATTAAAAACTATTTAGCTGCAAAAATAAGTAATTATTGCGGTACTCTGCATCTGGTATGCATGTCTGAATCTATGATAATTTTGACAGAGCTTTTTTCAATCTTTCAATTGCTTCCAGAAGGTTCTCCTCAGATGTGGCATACGACAGCCTGATATATCCGGGTGTCCCGAAAGCAGAACCGGGTACGAGGGCAACATAAGTCTCGCTTAAAAGATAGAGACAGAGATCGCTATCATTTTTAATAGTTGTATTCCCGTTTGATTTCCCAATATAGTAGGTTACATCAGGATAAAAATAGAAAGCTCCGTCAGGAAGGTTTGTCTTCATTCCGGGAATTTCGTCTAGCTTGCTTTTCACAAAATCTCTTCTTTTCCTGAAAGCTTCAACCATTACTTTAATTTCATCAGAAGATGCCGGATCTATTTTCATCGCCTGTAAAGCAGCCATTTGAGATATAGACGATGCACCTGAAGTAACCTGCCCCTGCAATGTATCGCAGGCCTTAGCTATCTCCGCTGTAGCAGCCATATATCCTATCCTCCATCCTGTCATTGCATATCCTTTTGAAACTCCGTTAATGACAACCACCCTGTCTTTTATGGAATCAAACTGAGCAATGCTTTCATGCTTTCCCGAATAATTTATGTACTCATAAATTTCATCTGAAATTATGTAAATATTGGGATAGCGCACAAGCACATCAGCTATTCCTTTTAGCTCATCCTTAGTATAATACGAACCTGTCGGATTGCTGGGAGTATTCAACATCAGGACTTTTGTCTTGTTAGTAATGACATCCTCAATCTGTTTAGGCGTTACTTTAAAATCATTCTCAATCGAAGTAGGTATTTCAACCATCTTTCCTTCTGCCATTTTAACCATCTCGGGATATGAAACCCAGTATGGAGCAGGAACGATTACCTCTTCTCCCAAATTAACCAATGCAAGAAGAGCATTGGCAATTGATTGTTTTGCTCCAGTTGAGACAACAATCTGATTGAAAGAGTAGTCAAGACCATTATCTCGTTTTAACTTGGCTGCTATTGCTTCCCTCAATTCTTTAAACCCTGAAACCGGAGTATAATGAGTTATGTTTTCATTTATGGCATTTATACCGGCATCCTTAATAACTTCCGGTGTATTAAAATCAGGCTCGCCAATGCTCAGGTTAATAACATCCTTACCCTGTAACTTCAGCTCACGGCTTTTCCTGGTCATCTCGAGTGTCGCCGATTCCGATAAATTTCTAACTCTGTTTGATATTATATTCATATATAATCAATTGATTGATTTAAAAAAAGAAGGCAAATGTAATGAAATATTGTTTTATGGCAAGAAATAATATTAAATACGAAATAGCTACTAAACAATTCTACTCTTCTTCTATCATAAATATTTCAATAGTACCCGAAAACTCATCGCCAATTTTCAAAGGATTTCTTTCATCTTTATAATAACCTGAGAAGAACATATCACCACCACCGGTATTGAAACCGGTAACCAGCATATTAATATCTGTACCTTCCTGCCATGATCTTACTGACTGTGTGCCATTCCCATTTATTACAATTCCTTTTCCTGTGTCGTCTGTAAGAGTTGTCCAATAGATGTTTTCCTTTGTTGACCTGAAATCATTTGAGCCCAGCTGATTTGCATCGTGATACCATTTATTCTCCGGTTGTTTTCCAAAAGCAGGCTTTTGGTATTCCCCTGATTCAAATGGAATAGCTTCTCCGCGGGTTCTGCCAATATGATCTTTTGGATATTCAGTCCAAATACCATTTCTTGACCATTCCAAATTTTTATAAGCTCCGTTAAGATCAAGCACCATTCCCCATTGCCTGGGATTGATATCTGCTTTGGAGATAAATCTGTAGCTAATTTGAACCTGACCACCGGGGATAAAAACATACACTATTTCTCCTGAGGCTTCAAGATATGTGCCTGTAATTGTGACCGTAATCGTATCCTGTTTTTGAACAGCATTGACATTTCCCATTTTCCAATCCTTGCATTTATTATTTAAAAATGGAATATCCAGACTATGCTCAGTGGCACAGGGCCCGGTATTTAAAGGCAGCATCATTAATTCCGTATTCCCTTTTAATATTTCTTGTTGATCAAGTACCGCAGAAGTCAATTTGCCGCTTGCACGGTCAAAATTCCATGCCATTCTGTTGCTTCTGACAGTGCAAGTCGGCCCTGTGGTGTTCAACTCCCAACTATCGGCACTCACATGTTTATATGGATAATCCGCTCTTTGGATATCACCAATGCAGATAGTCGTTTCATCAACAAGATATCCCAATGACGAATAAGTTCGAATATGCATCAATTTTCCTTCAGAATCAGATTCGGGATAAATTTTGAGAATTCCCTGACTTCTGGGAGGTAAGTCCATATTCACTATTCCAGTTTCTCCTGCCATGTCCCATTCAATTTTGCACTCATTAAAATTTGTGAAATCAAAGCGATTTTCAATCTGAAGCATAACAGGCTGTCCCTTTCCCGGGGCATTTATGCTTGTGTTGTAAATAATTACCGGAGAATAGGCTTTCTTCATATGATAATATTCGGGCTTCTTTCTTCTCCATCCATCAACAGGCCCCCATTCGCCATAGCCAACTGCTTTACCTTCAGGAAGGTAAAAAATATCATCAATTCCTGACCAAATAGCTCCTCCGAGGCAACCCCGACTGACAGACATAGTGTTTGATATTGCCTTTAAGCCTTTCCCCCAGGAATCACGAACGCCCGGGTCTGTGGCAATTTCCATCCTGTTGTAGCAATTCAGATGACTGTATTCACCAAAAAGCAGTGGACGGTTGAAAGTATCTGCTACTGCAGGTCCGTTAAGGCCCGGATAGTGGATATTGGCAATCTGCATATCAGTACTTCCGTAATTATTATAACCACCATAGGCCTGATCATGAAATGTTTTGGGTCTCGTAGGATCTGTATTATTGTAAAAATCCAGAAGCCTGACCCAATTAGGTCCCCAGGCGGATTCATTGGCCAGAGACCAAATCAGGATGCTGGGATGATTTCCCAGTAAGCCAATACTTTCTTTGCTTACCTGTTCAAAATAAGGATAATATGTTGAATCGTGTGAGGCAGATTTTTCCCATTTGGCATTTGCCCCATGTCCGACCCAGCACAAAGGATTTTCCAGTTCCACATAAAGGCCTATACTGTCACAAATGGCAAGAAATTCTTCACCGGGTGGATAGTGTGAGGTACGAATATAATTCACGTTCGCCTGTTTAAACAGTAATGCATCTTTTAACCACAATTCTCTATTCAGACTTCTGCCCAAAAGGGGGTGAGTTTCATGACGGTTTACACCATGTAATGATATTGGCCTTCCATTCAGAAAAACCTGATTACCCACAATTTCAATTTCCCTGAACCCGAACTGCTTTATAATAGTCTCGCTATTATTCTCCGATTCAATTGATAGATACAATTGGTAAAGATTCGGGTGTTCAGCATCCCACTTTAAGGGAGCAGAGATTTCAAAAATAATTTCCGTCTCTATTTGTTTTTCCCTTTTCTCGAATGAGATATTTTGTACTGCCTTGCTTAGCAGCTCCTTTACCCCATCAGGTCTAAAAAGCTGAATACTCAACAAACCTTCTGCCTGTTTTCCTGTAGAATTAAAGACAGAACCTTTAATCTTCAATGTTGCATCCTTGTACTCATCATCAAAATCAGTAACGATTGATAAATCTCCAAGATAAATTTCCGGAACAGCATACATATATATCTTACGAAGGATTCCTCCCAAAGGATGTGCTGCATACTGACTTCCAGACATTAGGGTATCTGCTATTGACTCACTCAGAACCCCTAAGACAATAACATTTTCTTTTCCCGGCTTCACCAAGTCAGTGACATCAAAGTCAAAAGCAGTCATCCCCCCAAGATGAGCTCCTGCTTTTTCACCATTTATCCAAACAACAGCATCGCTAAAAACTGCATCACAACGCAGAAATATCCTACAATTCTTACTCCAACCCGAAGGAAGATTGATTGTGCGAAAATATGCAGCCCGCACTAAAGATTTAACAGTATATCCCTGAAGCACCCATTCTCCTGGCACTTTTATAATATCCCAGGACGATTCTGTTTGCTTTAGCTTCCAGTAATTCCCAACAGGCATAGGATTAAACTGCCATTCTCCATTCAAATCAACTTTTTGATGTTGTAAACCTTTTACTGTTACAGGGATTTCAGTATATTGAGCAATAAGACAGTTGCTCAGGATAAATGCAATGGTCAATAGGATTATTTTATACCTCATACTATTAAAATAATTTAATCCTACAAATATATACACTTTTTTAAACAAAGAGATCAATCTTCCAAAAAGCATCTCACACTTAGCACCAAGATTGCAAGTTTCATCATAATGCTTTTAAAATCACACGCGATAAATAGCACACCTAATATTATACTATCTTTGTGATTTTATTTTCCTGAGAAAGGGGATTAGTCACATTATTAATTAATGGTTATGTTAACAATAATTGAATGTTCGTTACCTGCACTGATAATCGGAGCAGTAG
Source organism: Chlorobiota bacterium (assembly GCA_030592565.1). Lineage (GTDB taxonomy): Bacteria > Bacteroidota > Bacteroidia > Bacteroidales > JAADJA01 > JAADJA01. The sequence continues at coordinate 1,548 of JAUVIX010000088.1, read as the reverse complement.
TATATTTTTTGGTAAAGGCTTTTCTTAACAGGGAGAGCCAAAAACAACAAATGGAAATAAATCTGAATAACAAAAAACAGATAATACCTGTCAGGTTACAGGCTTATGAAAGGATTGTGCTTTTTCTGGAGAGGATATCCCCTGAAAATCTAATTTTACGGATAAGCGTACCCGGAATGAGTGCCTTTAAACTTCAAACTGAATTAATTAGCACAATACGACTTGAATACGAGCACAACCTTTCACAGCAGCTCTACATTTCATCAACAGGTTGGGATTTAGTAAAAACATCAAAAGAGGATTTGATAAGAACAATAAACACAGCCGCATCTCAACTTGGGCAGAATGCTGATTCAGCACAGCTTGCTGGAAAAATATTCGAGATAGAAAGCAGTAAAAAAAACAATCAGATCAATATTGTACTCGAACATCTTAAGAATGAAGTGAGAAAGCTATTCTAAACAAAATGTCAAATCATCCTGCTCATCTCAAACTTTCATTATTGCTTACCGGATTATTAACCGCTGTTCTCCTTTCGCAGCCTCTATTCGCTCAGGACGGTTTAAACAAAGTCAGGAAAAAAGCCGGCAGGCCTGAGAAATGGTGGGCTGTTTGTCATCCGTTTATTGCAAAAAAGGCTGTCAGACTAACACTTGAGACATCACAAGTCCTTGACAGCCTCAAAGCAGCGGGAACACTTGGCAATGACCTTAACGGCGGACAGCTTGATGCTTTCAAACATTCATACTGGATGGCACTTTTGTCACAAAACATAAAATGGAAGAAAGCCTGGAAGCTCGGCAAAGCTCACGAAAAATCAAATTATCTGTCATTTAAAAAGGCCTTAAAAAAAGGAGAGAACAACTGTCATGACAAGGCGGCTTCGGATATGGACCTTTGGAACAACAATAAGGGAATTGAAATCGGCAAGCTTAATAAATTCGTTGACAGGCTTATGCTCCAACAAATAATTCTTGACTCAATACAATCAGGAGCAATGAGGATTATTCTAAAAAATGAAAAGGGTCAATTTCTCAACTGCCATAATAACGAAATACTTGCAGACTCACTGGTTGGAAAATGGGAAAATGAGAAGTGTCTGGTTACATCAGATGTGAATCGAAAAAAAAATTAGCTGTGTTTAAGCCAATTTGATTTCAATTTCTTATTGCTCTTAAAATATAAAGAGCCATCCTTCATAATAAAGGACGGCTCCTACTTAAATTAACTTAAATTTAAATCAAATCCTCTAATTCATCACTTTTTTACGTGCGTCATAGATTTTCTTGCTTCCGTAGCCAATAGCAAGCGACAGCAGTATTAAGAGACCACCGCCAATTGGCGCGCCACCTCCTACAGGTGCTCCACCTTCTCCTCCACCAAATGCTGGATCGTAAGGCTGTGGTTGAGCTGTAAGAATAAATGGAACCATTACGTATGCTACGAATGTTAAAACTTGAATTATCTTTTTCATATCTTGTTATTTTTTAAATTTACAAATAAGTTAACTACCTTTTACCTGATGAAAACCTTTTCGGTTTTAACAAT
>JAUVIX010000069.1 GCA_030592565.1 Chlorobiota bacterium | reverse complement strand
AGTAGAAGCAGGCAAACTGAAACAAAATGTGCATCTTGTCTTTCCGATGTTAAGAACAATCCCTAATGATACCCACGCCAGTCTGTCATATGAAATTGACAGCGAAAAAATTCCGCAGATTAAAATAGACGGTAAGCCTGTTGAGGAGTATCCATCAGTTTTTAGTATAAAAGGAAAACTTTGCTATGATTCAAAAACTCTAACAGGTATTTCAATTAAACATCAATTGTTTCCTTCGACCGATCAGCCTGCGTTTATCGACAAGGTGGAAGTGACCAACACAACTTCAAAATCTGTTACAGTTGAAATTCCGGAGTTTGTGATATCCGACACAACCGATGTCGAAAAGTGTGTTTATTGTTCATATATTATCGAAATATCATTCAATAAAGAGGGGGATTTTACATTACAAGCTAATGAGTCTGTAGATTTTGCTGTAATCTATTCAGGGCGGAAGCTTTGTGAGGAGGATAATTATGTTTCACCCGAATATGAATTGAAAAAACGTGAAGCTTTTGTAGATGAAACTTTTTCTGATCTGGTTTTTGAATCACCGGATGTAGTATTAAACAGCGCTTTCGCCTTTGCAAAGCTCAGAGCTGTAGAAAGTATCTATCGCACAAAGGGCGGATTAATGCACGGGCCCGGTGGTGGAAGATATTATGCTGCAATTTGGGCAAACGACCAGGCTGAATATGCAAATCCTTTTTTCCCGTTTTTGGGAAATTTAGCAGGTAATGAATCGGCAATCAATTCATTCCGCCATTTTGCACATTATATGAATGACGAGTATAAACCTATCCCAAGCTCGATAGTAGCTGAAGGAACAGACTATTGGAGCGGAGCAGGCGACAGGGGAGATATGGCTATGATTGCCTATGGCGCCTCACGTTTCGCTTTGGCTTATGGTGATAAAAAAACAGCACTACAGTTGTGGCCATTAATTGAATGGAGCCTCGAATATTCCAAAAGAAAGATAAACAGCGAAGGTGTTGTGGCTTCCGATTGCGATGAGCTTGAATTCCGTTTTCCGGCCGGTGATGCAAACCTGAATACATCCTCTTTATACTACGATGCTCTAATCTCAGCCTCGATGCTGGGAAAGGAACTGGGAATTGATCAGGCTCAGCTTGCTGGTTATGATGCACAGTCAAAAGCTATTCGTAAAGCTATTGAAGATTATTTCGGTGCGACAATGGACGGTTTTGAAACTTACAGGTATTATAAAGGCAATGATGTTTTGAGAGCCTGGATATGTACTCCTCTGACAGTGGATATTTTTGATAGGAGTGAGGGGACAGTTGACGCTCTGTTCTCTGATAAACTCTGGAATACCGACGGTCTGGCATCAGAAGCCGGAAGTACAACTTTCTGGGACAGGGCAACACTTTATGCTTTGCGGGGAGTATTCGCAGCAGGATATACAAAACGTGCTATGGATTACTTTATCTATTATTCTAAACGGCGATTACTGGGAGAACATGTGCCTTATGCAGTTGAAGCATATCCCGAAGGAAACCAAAGACATCTATCGGCCGAAAGTGCTTTGTATTGCAGGGTAGTGACCGAAGGCCTTTATGGAATACGTCCTGAAGGGTTTAACACTTTTTCTTTGTCCCCAAAACTGCCGGATGACTGGAATTCAATGGCTTTGAGGAAGATAAAAGCCTTTAACCGAACATTCGATATCGAAATAACAAGAGAAAAAGAGAAAATTTCGGTTAAAGTTTTCAATAAGGATAATGTGTTTTTCAATAGTTTAATTGAAAATGGTGAAGTCGTAACCGTTCAGTTGGAACATTAATCAATGCTCTATGCAATTAAAAGGTTTAAACAGGAAAAACAGAATCAAACAGGAGCTGGAAGAATCTTTTGGTAATCCTTCTGGTAAAAACATCAATATTGATTTAGTCAAAGTTTTTTTAAATTTAAATGATGAGAATGAAAATTGCATTGATGAGAGAACATGGAATGATCTGGATATGGATGAAGTATTTTCTTCTATTGACAGAACATTAACTAAAACCGGTGAACAAATATTATATCAAAAGTTGCATTGTAATTTCTCGAAAAAGGAATTTCTGGAATTTGATTCAAAGGTTAAGTATTACCTCAAAAATGGCGATAAACGTATTGATAATTTACTCGTTTTAAAGAAATATAGTAAGTCGGATTCTTATAATTTGCCAAACATTCTGTTTAATGAGGTAATCTCCGGTATTCCCAAACATATATGGGTGTTATCGTCATTATCACTTCTGCTGATTGTTTTAGCTTTTATTAATTCATCATTCTTCTTGCCATTTATTTTAGTAGGTGTAGTGAATACAAGTCTTCACTACTATTTTAAAAGAAATATCAATCTGCATACGCTGGATTTTAAAAACCTGAAAGCTCTTGATGTGTGCTATAATCAGATATTGCAAAATGATAATGAAAATGAGGTGCTTTTAAAAAGCGAAATGAAAGTTTTAAATTCAATTTCAAAGAAGAGCCTCTTCCTTTCAGTAAATATTGATGTTTCAAATGAATTTTCAGCCATTTTGTTCTATATTGTTGAAATTATTAAAGGAATCTTTCTGGCTGATGCAATTCAGTATAACCGCATAATCTCTTTGATAAACAAAAATTCAAAATTATTGCTAAAGGCTTACCAGTTTGTTGGGTGTGTTGATTCAGCTATATCAGTTGCATCCTTGAAAGCAGGGTGTACAAATTATGTCGAGCCCCTGTTTATTTCCGGTAATATAATTACTGCTTTGGATGTTTGCCACCCATTGATTGCGGATTGCAAAAGTAACAGCATTAAAACTAATGGAAAAAATGTTATTATCACAGGTGGAAATATGTCGGGGAAAACAACTTTCCTAAAAACTATCGGTGTTAATGTCATTCTGGCACAAACCATTAATTTTACATTTAGCAGCAAATTTGAACTTCCGCATTTAAAGCTCTTTTCCTCTATACAAAACAGGGACAAACTGACTGAAGGGATAAGCTTCTTTATGGATGAATTACTCCGGACAAAGCAGATGCTGAAATCGCTTACATTTTCGCAGGATATGCATTTAATTCTGATTGATGAAATATATAGAGGAACAAATTCAAAAGACCGGATTACATTGGCTTCATCTGCATTAAACTATCTTGCAAAAAGTCATTGTATGGTATTTATTACTACTCATGATTTGGACATAATTGATTTTGTTAGTGATTACTATGATCTGTTTTATTTTGACAACCGGTTTGTTAATAATAGAGTGGTCTTTGATTATAAGATTCATCAGGGCGTTCAGAAGAAAACAAATGTTGTTGAGTTAATAAAATCACTAAATTTTCCGAAAGAAATTATTGAAAACACAATTGATTACGGAGAGAGGTTTGGTTCAGTTCATAATTTTCAAAGCCCGGATTTGGATTAGGCTCTCTTTTTTGTAATTATTGAGCTGATAGTATTTTTTTGTCACTATTCAGCAGATGTATGTAATTTATATTCAATAGCCCCGTGCTTTAGCGCGGGGGTAAAAAGTAACAAAAATATTGCAGTTTTGGCACAATATTTTGTCTTTCAATAAGATTAGGAAGCAGAAATTTCGCAAAAACACTGCTTCAAGTTGGTGTTGTCACCAACTTTGTAAATGATTCATAGAATGTTCTTGTTGGTGACAACACCAACAAGATGCAGGGATAATTGAACCGTTGCTGTCCTATAAAGATTTACTCAGAAAACGTCAGGTTGAGCGGAGTCGAAACCTGATTGATATCCTGAATAACACATTTTTCGACTCCGCTCAAAATGACAATAGGGTAACCTTTTAGAATTGCCACAGAGGCAATAAGTTATTGAATATAAAACCATTAAAGCCCAAGCAACACTTTTCCCTCTTCACTTACCATATCAGGTGACCAGGGTGGATCGAATACGAGGTTGACATCAACCTCAAAATCAGTGAACTTATTTTTGATTGCCTGCTCAACATTCAGCACAATGGCATCGGCAATGGGGCAAGCCGGAGTTGATAACGTCATTGTGATATTGATGGTTGTTTCACCATCATACTCAACCTTATATATAAGACCCATATCAACTATATTAACCTCTACCTCAGGATCAATTACGAATTTCAGAATATTCCAGGCTTGTGATTCAACCGCTTTTATTTCTTCAGGTGTTTTCATGCAATTTTCAATTTTATTATATTATCAAACAATTAATTTTACTTTTATCAGCGTTATATTTTTTTAATGATATTAATTAACTTCTCAATACTTTGTTCAATATCTCTCAATTTCTATTTCTATAACACATACCTCCTAACTCATAACCCAATAACTCCTAACGCCTAACCCCACACTACAACACAATTTTCGATTTATGAAGTATAATTTTAAACACATTAATATTATACAATACTGATGTTATAAGTAGCAAGGCAGCGCCAACTTCAAATATGATTTCAGAGGCTGCCAGAATGCCTGTAATAAGAACCGGTATTGATGCCAAATAGAAGTATAACTGAATGCTACCAAGTTTCTCAGAGTAAAGCTCTCTTGGTAACGGAGTTTTTGTCTTCCCGACAAAGCTTTTATATTCAACAAGCCATATAATAAATGGAATTGTTTTGTAAGTCTGTCCAAGAATAAGGGATGTTATAAAAAAGAAAATAATTGAGAATCCGTATAACATTATTATTCTCCAGTAAAAGTTATGGTCAAAACCCAGACCGCTAACTGATGCTATTAATCCCAGGATAATGGGAAGTAGCATAAAAACGACAGCAATCATCGTATGTTTCATTCCTACATCAAGAACCCTGCGAAGCCTTTTTTTGTAGGATTCACGAACGTAAGAGAGGAAAAAAATGATACCAGTTGCAATTATCAGGCCCCAGACCGGAAGCATAACTGTGCCATGTAGAAACAGCCAATCAAGTTCCAGAAGTATTAGCCCTGCATTGACAAAATAAAATGCATATTTAAGCTTGTTTTCATTCATTTGGTGCGACACGAGGAACATCGGAATTAGTGTTGCCGAAGCACCCATAATCAAAAGAAGAAACCAACCTGCCATTCCCATATGTGCGTGCATTTTCAGGTAGAGTAAATGCGATTGACTGAGGAAATTAAATTCATAATTCAGAGCTATTAACAGCGCAAGAAAAGCTGTTAGTCCGAGCCAATATGTTGCTGTTGTGATAAAATAGGAAAGGAAAGTCTTTTTTGTTGCACGTCTGGTTGAAGCAACTATGTTAAACAGAAACATCATCAGTGCAATAAATGTAAGGCTGGCCGAATAGATTAGCAGGGTTGAAAATTCATTATTCCAGAAAGTGTAAACCATCATTACAACTCCAGCTCCAAATGTCCAGAAAGTGGCTTTTGCAAGGCGTTCGCTATATAGTGCAGTCTCGAAAATTACCGGAATCAATTGATAAAGTGCCCCGAAGATAATCATTGTTCCCCAACCCAGAACTGCTGCATGTGTTATAGCAAGTAACCGTGGTTCAAAAAAATATCCTGTGAATGAGCTTGCTGACAGAAGCATTAATACAGCAACTATAATAAATGATATTGCTGCAAATACGAAGTGCGGAACAACTACTCCCGGCGACGGCGCATTATCTGTTGCTAATCCTTGCATGGTTTATTGAGTTTTTTATTTGTGAATAAGAAGCTTTACATTATTTTCATCTTCTTTGTAATGCAAAATATTTAGCCCCCGCATTTTAAGTTCTGGCAAAAGATATTGTGGAATTCGCTGATGGTGAACATAAAGTCCGTATCCTTCCGGTAGCTTCTCAGTTTCTATAAGAACGTTCATCATAGGTTCCGGCATCTCAAGACCTCGTACGTCAAGAGTTATAATCTTATCACCAAAGAATTCAAGTTTCTCTTCAAATGTAGGCTCCTCAACCTCTTCAATATCAGGTAATTTATCTGCTTTAACTTCACCCGTTTTCCAAAAGTAAGTATTTACAACATTTTCTTCAGGACGCTCAGTTAGTGAGCTGTATCCTTTATCATTTAGATGGCTTATTAGCGGTATAGGTTCGAAAATATTAATAATCTCAAGTACACTGTCATCAGGAAGGGTTTTTATCAATCCCATAATAAGTTTAAAGGGGTCTTCACCTCTCTCAATATCAGGGCGTACATCCATACTAACTAACTTCCTTTTATTTATCTCCTCCATTTTGTTTTCTGTGCCTGCTTCGTTCATCTCTGTATTTTTAAAGCTGTAATCAACTTCAAATCCAATACTCTTAAGCCGGTTGAGAAATTCCTCTACTGTTGCACCGCCAATCCTGGCAGCTTCGGCAACGCTCACTCTGGGAGCAAGAAGTTTCCTGAGTACCGGATTTTTAAGTTTTTTAAAATGCTTGTTTATTGAGGCTATAACATCAATAGCTTTAGGATTCTCATTAATGAGTTTTGATATTTTTGTTTGTGCATTAACTATCATAACAGACCTTATTTAGAATGATTCTATATTGGCAGCAAAATTACTTATTTAAATGATATTGTCAAGTTTTTTATACGTTTTTATTTTGCTAAAATCTAAATCACTACTTTTGTGATATGAAACCAGGAAAAAAAACAGGTCTTTTTTTCGGCACCTTCAATCCGATTCATATAGGACATATGATAATAGCTAATTGGTTTGTTGAATATACTGATCTTGACAGAGTTTGGTTTGTCGTTTCTCCTCATAGTCCGTTTAAGAATAAAAAAACTCTTCTTGCCGACCATCAGCGGCTTGCGCTTGTACGCACCGCAATTGAAGATGATCTGAGGTTTTGGGTTACTGATATAGAATTTGGAATGCCGCAGCCATCATATACAATTGATACATTAACATATCTTGAGGAGAAATACCCCGAACATAAATTTGTTCTTCTTGCTGGTTCTGACCAGTTATCAGGTTTTGACAAATGGAAAAATGCAAATCGTATTCTTGAACTTTACAACATGTACGTTTATGCCCGCCCTGGATATAAAAATAGTAAATTTGGCAATCATCCTTCAGTAAAAATATTTCATACCCCTTTGATGGAGATATCATCAACCTTTATCCGCAAATCAATAAAAGAAAGCAAAGATATGCGCTATATGCTCCCCCCGAAAGTTTGGGATTATATAAGAGAGATGCATTTTTATGAGAAGTGAAGCCTATAAACACCATAGTTGCCCTGAAAAAGGAGCGCACAAATTTATATGACCATGAAAATCACAAATAATAAAATTCAAGTTTCAAATAAATTCCAAATTCTAATTATTGAAATTTCAATAATTCAACGACGTTTTATTCATTGTTTTTTTTGAATTGAGATTTATTTGTTATTTATCATTTGTGATTTGGAGTTTGCTAAAAAACACCATTTATGCAGTAGTTGCCATTGGTAGGACTGCTGAATGCGTTTGGTTATTCGTAATGAAACTCCCCGAATTCTGATTTGATAGTTAATGTTTTACTATCTGCACTTTGGCAGTGGCCGACAATTCTTGCATCAACATTGAACTCCTCTGAAATTTTAATAATGCTTTCTGCAATTTCTTTTGGAACATACAATTCCATTCTATGTCCCATATTGAAGACTTTGTACATCTCCTGCCAGGGTGTACCGGATTCCTTTTGTATCATTTGAAATAGAGGCGGAACAGGAAACATATTATTTTTAATAATTTTCATCTCATCAACGAAATTGAGCACTTTGGTTTGTGCGCCCCCGCTACAATGTATCATTCCGTGAATATCAGGAAAATGATTCTCAAGTACTCTTTTAATTATAGGTGCATAAGTCCGGGTAGAGGATAGCACTAGTTTTCCGGTCGTAATGTCCTGAACTGGTGACTCTTCAGTCAGGCTTCTACTTCCGGAGTAAACCAGATCATCGGGAATGGAATTGTCAAAACTTTCAGGATATTTAGTAGCAATTTTTTTATTGAAAACATCGTGCCGTGCGGAGGTCAGTCCGTTGCTGCCCATTCCGCCGTTGTATTCCTTTTCGTATGTAGCCTGCCCAAAAGATGCAAGCCCGACAATAACATCACCGTCCTGAATATTATTTTCGATTATTTTGGAGCGTTTCACTCTTGCACTCACAGTTGAATCAACAATTATAGTCCTTACGAGGTCTCCTACATCGGCTGTTTCGCCACCTGTGGAATAGATGCCAATACCAAGTTCCCGCATTTCAGCAAGGAATTCTTCAGTGCCGTTTATCAGGGAGGCAATAACCTCTCCTGGAATAAGGCTTTTATTTCTACCTATAGTTGAAGAGAGTAGGATATTGTCATAAACACCCACACAAAGCAAATCATCAAGGTTCATAACGATTGCATCTTGTGCAATACCTTTCCATACCGACAGGTCGCCTGTTTCTTTCCATAAAAGGTATGCCAGTGAGGATTTTGTACCGGCGCCGTCAGCGTGCATAATATTACAATATTCTACATCCCCGGCAAGAATGTCAGGTGTAATCTTGCAAAAGGCATTTGGAAATATTCCTTTATCAATATTCTTTATGGCGTTGTGTACATCTTCCTTTGATGCTGAAACACCACGTTTGTCGTATCTTGATCTATTTTCTTTTGTCATGATATTTCAGTTTGTTATTCTCCCGACAAATTATCAAGAACCATATCTATTTCATTTTGAAGGGAGTCAAGTTTAGGTACAAATTCATCCGATTGTTCAAGTATCATTTTTTCGATTATCCTGTACGAAACTATTCGCAGATTACAATATCTTCTGAGCAATGCATCCTGCATCCTTAACTCATCGGGCAGACCATCAATTTTATCCAGATCATCAAGAATAACCAGATTCTGCTTCCACAGGTCTATTCCGTTTTCTTTCAAATGAAATAAAATCTGTTCTTCAGTTCCGGTTTGTAAAATATCGTAGGCTTTAAGCGCTTCTGTTTCATTTTTTGAAAATTCTTCTATCCCTTTGTCGTAAGTACTTGTCTGAAAATCGGGTATCATAATGTATATAAAAAGGAAAATAACGGCTAATTGTACCAAAAGAAAGATACCACCGATTCCGGCTGCTTTCCAGCCCGAATAGAATTCTCCTCCGTTTTCTTTATGCAAAGCTACAGCGGGTTTCTGATACTTTTGAAAAATCAAAACAATAATAAAAGTATAGATACCGGGGATTATAACGGTCGGAATGCTTTCGATAAAACTATCGGGAAATAAAAAGAGTGCTACATACATTAGTATGGACGACAGAAGTCCTATGATAAATGAACGTGTTCCAGCTTTATCTTCACCAAGGGCTTTATAATTCTCTCCCATCATATAGCCCGCCGCTACCGGGCCACCGAAAAAGGTGGTTATCAAAACGGCCTTTTCGGTGTAAAGCTTCCGGCTAATGACAATCTCTCCGAGCATTGCTCTTTTTTATTTGAAAATCAGCAGCTTATTTTCTTCATTAATAGTGAATTTTCCCAGCAAAGAGAAAGTTGCTTCATCAAGATAAAAACCGTTTTTTATCTTATAGCTAACAGTCACTTCAAAGAGTGATATCCGATGATCAAGAACGTTCATGTTTTCAATCAGGAAAACTGCACCATCAGTAATCGTTGAATTTGCAAGCACTTCGTTAGCATTGCCTGCAAAATCGCCTTTACTTATTGCTCCCTCCCTAAGAAGTGTCAGCGCATCTTCGAGTGAGATATATGGTTTGTTAAGCTTTCTATCAACATATACAGCGGTTGTGTAACCATTTACGTCAGTTGTTACACCATATTTTCCGTTTTCATCATAAATTAACGGAACGCTATTCATTTCAGCTTCAGGATTCACAACAACCTGGATTTTCGGAACCGTAACTTCACCAAGTTTTTCTTTTGGAACAAAATTGTTTCCAAGAACTTTGAACTCCGTTCTCCTGTTAAACTGGTGCGCAAATTCTTTTTCATCATTTGTGAGTAATGAACTAATGAAGTCCTCATTCAAAACTACCCCCGAATCAAGAACCAGTTTACCATTCATAAAATAGTTTCTGTCGAGTTTACGTGGAACCCTTTCGCCATATCCTTTTGCAACAAGTCGATCAGGGTCAATACCGCGTAAGATAAGGTAATCAACAACAGATTGAGCGCGTTTTTGTGAAAGGATGTCATTTCGCTCATCAGAGTCGCGCGAGTCAGTATGTGAAGCCAACTCGACAACCAATGTCGTATTTTCGTCCAGCGTTGTTATTAACCCCTGTAACGAATCCTGATATTGAGGTTTTAAATTCCACTTTGCAAGATCATAAAGTATTTCGGGCAGGACGATAGGTTTCTTTGGAATCGGTACAAGAATAAAATCTCTTACAAAATCCTTACTTCTTTCAATGCCGACTGTTGTAACAGTTCCTTTTATGCTGAAATATCCTGTGTCAGACACTGTCAATTCGTAAGTTGTATTTTTATTAACCTGGGTTTTATTGAATTCATATCTTCCGATTGAATTTGATTTTGTTATAATAGATGTTCCGTCAGAGCCAACCATCTTCACTTCAGCACCTTCAATAAATTGTAGAGTTCTATCATCTTTCACAATACCTGAAAGAGTAAATTTGACCGGAGGGACAATAAAATACCATATGTCATCACCACCTTTACTTCTTATATTTTCATACTCTTTCCTGTTTGAAGTAAAGTATCCTTCTTCTTCCTCTTCAGGGTTGAAAATTACAGCATAGTCATCCTTGTTTGAGTTCATAGGAGAGCCAAGGTTTTTAGGGATATTCCAGCTATCGCCATCCCAGGTGGATTTAAAAATGTCGAGCCCTCCCATACCAATATGACCATTTGATGCAAAATACAAAATAGTGTCATTCCTTATAAACGGGAATAATTCTTCTTCTGTTGTATTGATAACCGGCCCCATATTCTTCGCTCTGCCAAATTTATCTGAACTTTTTTTACGAGTTGCATACCAGAGGTCTTTTCCTCCCTGCCCGCCACTAAAATCAGAAGCAAAAATTATCATCAGCCCATCCTCGGATAATGTAGGATGGCCTATTGATGATGTGCTATCGCCTCCAAGAGGAACAACCTCTGGAGTTCCATATGATCTTCCCTGCTTTTTGGCCTTGTAAATATGGCAGCCTGATTTGGCATTTTTTGCATTTCCACATCTGGTAAAATAGAGTGTTGTGAAGGTACTATTGTATGTAGCAATTCCTTCGTTTGTCTCAGTGTTGATGATTTCTTCTGCCTCAAGCAGGGTAGGAGTGCTCCACTCTTCTTTTCTATCCTGGCGAGTATAAAAAAGGTCAGTAAAATTTTTACCTGTCCATTCATCTTCGGCTTTACCGGTTGAACCCTCTCTGTTTGAAGTAAATATCAAGTCGTTATAATTATCACTGGCATAACAAGGTGCAAAATCATCCTCACGTGAATTTATTCCTTTTTTTAATGATAGCTGATGATTAGTAGGGTTCTTGACCCACTGCTGCTGCATATGACACGATTTTAATCCGTTTGAACCACGCGAATCATCAGGCCTAAGCTTGATATATTCTGCAAATTGGATGATAGCTTCATCATACTTTTCATTTTCTTTGAGCATTTCTGCATAGCGGAGTAATATGTCTGGCTTTTCCTTATAATATTTTGTTCTGACAAGACCTTTATAGGTCGCTTCAGCACGCTTGGTGTTATTCATTAACCTGTAACATTCAGCCATCTTAAACCTGATGACATTTTTTTGATCCCTGTCTTTAACTTTTGAATATGCTTTTTTATACTCTTCAACAGCTACTGAGTACTTTTGGTCTTCGAAATCCCTGTCAGCCTTTTCAGTAGCATTACGCTGCCCAAAGACATTTATAGTGAGCAAAATTCCAAACCTGATAATTAATAATTTTCTTAGTGCCATATTGTAATTTATTGATATTAATATATTGTCACATGCTTAATGACTATCTTTTTTAAAATCATTGGACTAACGCCATTTTGTGCCATTTTATTACTTAGTATAGTCTTTTGCAAAGAACGTTATTTATCAAAGTTATAATTTTTTTGCATCTTCATTATTATTTTTGACCTTATTGCTTTTCCTGTCATTTGACTCTTTTGTTACTTTCTTGTCAATTCTATTTGGGTTATTCTTTTTTTGTTTAATATTTTCAATCGGTTGTTTTATGCTGTTCCTGGGAACTGTGCCCGGTTCATTATTCTTAGGTTCTTCAGTTTTTTCTTCTTTTGTAGATTTTTGTTTCGGCTTTTTTCTCAGCTCTTTATCAATGTCAATATCAACTCCAATATCAGTTTCTCTCTTTATTTTGTTAGCTTCCTTGTTAATCTCCTTTTTTATATCATCGGTTGCACGTTTCAACTCACTCATACCTTTGCCCAGTTGCCTGGCTAATTCAGGTAATTTTTTTGGGCCAAAGACAAGATAGACTATAAGGATAATCAGAAGTATCTCACCGCCACCCATATTAAAAAATAGAAGGAAACCTGTCATAAAAATAATTTTACATCGCAAAAATAATAAAAAAAAGTCTCCCTGTTAACAAGGAGACTTTTTTAAGTATAATATTAAAAAATATTATTTCCTTTTTCTTTTTGGCTTTACCTCCTGAACCTTCTCTTTTTTCCTCATTAGGAGGTCATAAGCAATCGGGCTGGCTGTGAATAGCGATGAATATGTACCAACAACAACTCCAATAAGTAATGCAAAAGTAAATCCTCTGATGACCTCACCACCAAAGATAAAAATACTTAGAAGTACAACTATTGTTGTTCCTGAAGTATTTATGGTTCTTGCAAGTGT
>JAUVIX010000334.1 GCA_030592565.1 Chlorobiota bacterium | reverse complement strand
GAATATCGAAACTTTGGTATTCACGGTATCTCCGCAAAGACTTTTAAATTTTCAATTTTTTTTAAATCATCCTTTTCAGATTTTTCCTTTTTATTTTAAAATCTATTCTTATCTTAAATTATTAATCCTGAAAACATTAGGTTTCAGTATTTTAACGTACATTCAAATTTGAATTGGATACAACTAATGGCTAATAGCACCCTCTATTGCGTATATTTCCCTTTTGTCCTCTATTGAGGATTCTGTTAATGCGTTTAGTGTGTGGAAGATACAATAGAAAGTGTATTTTACTCATTGTATTCGTTTTAGTAATTAATTGTCAAAGATAGAAATGTTTTCAATAATAAAAATCAAATTTCTAAAAAATCTCCGGTGCTTGGACAGAAGCCGATTACAATTTTATACTAAGCCGATAAAGAAGATAAGAAAGTGTTTAAGATAATCTTACCAGGGGTTGAGTTGGTTATTCAACCAGAAAAATATGATTTTTTATCTATCTTTGAACACAAATAAAAAACTATGTCAGTACAAAACGATAATTATGTTCAGTTCCTCGGTGCAGCAGGGACGGTTACAGGATCAAAATATTTTTTTTCCATTGATGGGTACCATCTTCTTATTGATTGTGGCCTGTTTCAGGGCTTGAAAGAGTTAAGAGCACGCAACTGGATGACCTTTCCTTTCCCTGCTTCCAGAATTGACTGTGTAATTCTTACACATGGCCACCTCGATCATATCGGCTATCTTCCCCGGTTGGTAAAACAGGGATTTAATAGTCCGATATATTGTACAGAACCAACAGCCGATCTTACTCAAATTATACTGAGCGACAGTGCTAAAATTCAGGAAGAGGATGCCGAACGCGCAAACGCAAGAGGATATTCAAAACATACACCTGCATTGCCTTTGTACAATTTGAAAGATGTTGAAAAAACAATTCCTTTGATTTCGCCACAGCCAGTTGAGGAATTTATTCAACTTAATGAAAAAATAAGGTTTCGATTCAGGAAAAATGCACACATACCTGGTGCCTCTTTTATCGAATTGGATATTAAAGGAAAACGTTTTGTCTTTTCGGGAGATATAGGAAGACCGGATGATCCAATGTTGGTGCCCGGTGAAAAGCCGGATAAGGCGGACTACCTTTTTGTAGAATCAACCTACGGCGACAGATTACATCCCGAAAAACCTTCAGAAGATGTTTTGAAAAGGATCATTGACAATGCAGTTTCAAATCACGGACCACTAATAGTATCCAGTTTTTCGGTTGACCGTGCGCAGGACTTTATGTATGCAGTATGGAAGCTGAAAGAGGAGGGCAAAATACCCTATCTGCCTGTTTATCTTGATAGCCCTATGGGGCTGGATGTAACCCGCCTTTTTTTGAAATACCCCCAATGGCTAAACCTTGATCCGGGAGTTTTCAGGGAGGTGTTTAAAGATACACGTCTGGTAAAATCAGTTAAGGAAACATATCATCTCGCTAAAGATAAATCTCCAAAAATTATTATTGCCGGAAGCGGAATGATGAATGGTGGCCGTATTTTGCATTATCTCGAAAAGCAATTGGGAAATCCTGCTGCAACTTTTCTTCTTCCGGGCTTTCAGGCAACAGGTACACGTGGAAGACAGCTTAGCGACGGAAGTGCGGAGATAAAACTGCATGGTCATTATTTTAAAGTGAAGGCCACAATTGAGCATATTAAAACAATGTCGTCACATGCTGACCAGGGTGAGCTTCTATCCTGGATGTCGGGAATTAAAAACAAACCTGAAAATGTTTTTATTATTCATGGTGAGCCACAAGCTTCGGATGCATTAAGGGTTAAAATACAGGATGAGTTCGGATGGCATTGCCGAATTCCGGTTCTTTTTGAAAAGGTTCTGCTCGAATTCTAAAATACGGATTACGACTCATACCCCGCATTTCGCTTCGCTCATACGGGGCTACCGACATTGAATCCCTACGGGACAATATTATTTATTTTAATAGCTTTATATACAACTATATAGAAGCCATCAAATTATTGGGGTAATATGTAGGGTAGTAATATTATTTTTAAAAAGTTTAAGCAAAAGCTTAACAACTCAACAGTTTTATAACTTATTGTAACCATCCCCACAAACAAAATGCGTATTCAAAGAAATTCTTTCTTAAACTTTAAATTCCCCACCTATTTTTTTTAGTTCAGAATAAAAAGTTATTATATTTCTTAAAATGATAGAAACCAATCAAACAGAAAGCCCAAATCTAATTTCAATTGATTCTTTTGAACTGAAGAATATTCCAAAACAATGACTTTGGAAGCAAATGAGTTTATTCGCAGGTTTTGTCTTCATATTTTACCCTCTGGATTTATGAAGATGAGGCATTATGGTATATTGAGCAGTCGCAACAAGGCGATTGAACTTAACAAAGCAAAAGAGTTCTTCGGTCTTAAGAAATGGCAAAAACAAAAAGTTAGCTGGGAAACAATTGCCAGGGAAAAATTAAAAATTAATCATCTTCAATGTAAAAAATGTGGGAAAAATTCACTTGAAATAATCCAGACGTTAAATGCAGGGAGAGCTCCGCCAATAAGTGCAATGTAATAGAAATGAATAATAATAAAAACCTGGTATTAAACATTAACAAGGCTGCTTTCATGGCGGAATAGGATTGCTATGTCATTAATCAAAAAATGGTGTAAAACAATGACTCATTTACAAATTAAGATGAATAAAAATGGAAAAATACATTTAAAGAGTAGAATTTACTTCCGGTTTGCAGATTTAAAAACAAGCTTGTGTTAGTAATAACAAGCTCCGCAATTATTAAATCCCCATAGAAAAGTCGAAAATCGCTGTTATGGCCCGTAACCAAAGGTTAAGTGCAACAGCAAGTCCAAATAACTCATCCCGACAACTGTACGGGAGTGCTTGAATTAGTGAGACTTAATTGTTAGCAACCGTATTAGTTCAATTTTCAATTATTCAGTTTTCCTTGGATTTTCAATTATTCCAGTAAAAATGTCAATGTATATTTGTTCATTTCCCCAGTTTCTCAGTGCTCCATTATTCAGGTATTCAAGAATCTTAGGTAAAATAGTGTCTTTTAGTGGAACAATATATTTGTCGGTTGTAAATTCAAATGTTTTGAACTTTTCAATGTTGTGTTTCCTGTATATACTATCATTGATGATTCTTTCATAGTTTAGTGTGTCATTCTTTATATCGCTGCATATGCATTTTAAATATGATTCTGCGGCAATTTCAAATGTTGTGTCTTTTGTTAGTCTGCCATATAACAATTGTATATCAGCTTCAGATAAATTTTTAAAATATTTTTTCTCGAATGATTCATTAAGTGAATCAAAATCTTCGTAAAACTTCTGATAAACCAAACCTCTGTAATACCACGTTCGGGGATATTTAACATAATTCCATCTATTAAATGCAATACACTTATCGCTTCTAGCCTTTGCCAATACATAGTTTTTCTGATGAAAAGGAATGGAAACATCATTGCCATAACCTGTACATGGTAACGCATTTCGTTGTGAAAATAATAGTTGAACCTGTAAAACAACAAAAATTAATATTAAGAAATTTTTTATCATATGGTTGCTAACGATAGCAATATGGTAAGTTGTGATGCTTTGCAGAACTTAGCGAACAATTTACTATATTGTCCTGTGTGTGCCCAGCATGAGCATTGAGCACACCCACCGTAAGCTTGAGAAAAATCTCAAAAATACAAATTTATTTTGAGACTTAAGCTATCAGTGGGAAATTATTCTTGAGGGTGGAAGTCCCTTATG
>JAUVIX010000289.1 GCA_030592565.1 Chlorobiota bacterium | reverse complement strand
GGTAAATGGAATATTAAAAGATGAACTTTTAGACAAATCATATTTAAATTACAAAGAAGCTATTCGAAATGTTTCCATCGCAATATGTATCTATAATCATCAACGGCCACATGGCAGCATTGACTATCTAACGCCAATAGAAGCTCATGTTAGGTCAGGGAAGTTAAAAAGGAGATGGAAAAATTATTACTCCAAAAAGAAGAAAGTGGGGTCGGAGGTGGCTTTGTAGAGGACTTTAAAACCCTCTTTGTTCCGTTGCGCTACGCTCCACTCCACAAAGAGGGTTTTAAAAACAGTAAACTGTATTTAGGATTAAAAATAAAGTGTAAATTTGTAACAGGATTAATAAGTAAAAAGTGTAAACTAAATTCAGGACGAGTCAGAGCTTTAGTGCACAACTAATCCATGACACAGCGAACCGCACAACCACTCGTTTTCCATGTGCTGTCAAGGAAAACTCCTGAATTATCGTATTTCATCATTCGGCTGTATGAACCGTAAGTAGTGGCCTCTGTAGAAGACCAGAAATAGCTGTTGTCGCCTAATAAATTAAAAACACCAGCATAATCACTATAACCCATAGGAAAGGCAGTAAACCCATAAAGATTAGTTCCATTGCCACCTGAATTCCAGTCATTTTCTGATTTCAATCTTTCACCAGCATCATAACCACGCCAGTTAGTATTATTCCATTCAGGGTCTCCAACCGGATATTGGCTGTCAACAGTTCCTTCAAGTATTTTCCATTCTTCATTAGTTGGTAAATGCCAATCAGGTGGGCAAATACCTTGTACTCCTGGTGTCGTGGTGTATTGCATCATTTCATCCCATTGGTAGAGTCCGCCATAAGTATCGCAATTGGCCTCATTATCATCGTAACAATATTTTTCGATAGTGCTGTTATCACTCATACTTACAGAGCCATTAATCCGTGTTCCTACATTTAGGTCTTCTTTCAGCCAGCATTGGTCGTCAATAAGAACTGTATTATAAACTTGTCCTTCGTAGGTAACAGTGGGTGTTCCGGGGCAGGGAATCCCTATTAAATACTGGAATGTATAAGTTTGGTTACCCGTAGGAGAATCAATTATTGATTTCTCCCCAATATTTGAAAAGGCAGTATATTCCAATTCATCTCCAAGGCTAAATACAAAATCATTAATGGCTTTTTGAGATTTAAAACCAATCGCATTGTCCCCATAGTCATTATAAACAATTTTGCATTTTCTTCCATAAGTTGTATTGCCATTTGCATTCAACATTTTAATTGTTTTACTTGATTGCTTTCCAGTAACGGTAAGCAAATAATACTTTTCATTTCCTGAATAAAAAGCAAATGAATGATTGCCCCGGTTTAATGTGCTTTTATATTGTGCCAGTTCTCTCCCTACAATATCCCGAACAGTTATTTTAATATGTTCCTTTTCCGGCAAATACAAATTAACTTCTGTTTTTCCTTTAAAAGGATTGGGATAATTTTGTGAAACAGCTAAAGTGTTTTCCCCAATGGCTTTGTTATCCCCGATACTTGTTACATAATCAATTACTAACACTGTATCGGGTGCATAAAGTGTTGTATCCCCTCCCTGAGTGAGGTTTTCAATTAAGATACTGTCCAATGGAACGTATTGTCCGTTGTTCTCCGCTGTAAAGGTTAATTCCATTGTGGGTTTTTGGCTAAAGGCACTTACAATAAGTCCAAGTGCAAAAATCGAAAGTAAAAATTTTGTTTTCATAATGTTTATTTAGTTATAATTCTATTTTTGTTATCTGGTTATTCATTTTAGATTCTTTTGTTTTGTGACCGCTAAGGTATAGAAATTATTTAGATATATAAAATATTTCCATATCTTTTATCAAATGGAAATTTTGAGGGCATATTCTGGGTACATTATCAGGTAGGTTATTTTATGCGAAATAAAAAACGTCAATGCGATGAGAAACAAACAGTTAAAAATCCTGTAACGTGTTCTATCTGGCCTCAGAGTAGCTAAGCCTCGTGCTCTCTTTGTTGACTTCCATTGAGATTTTTCTTCCGAGAATTATTGCGCTGTTATCCTCCTGGTGACCTGCTGGAAATCCAAAACAGACCGGATATTTGTACTCTTTAACAGCTTCGGCAATGATTTCGTAAGCTGTTTTGCCAAAAGATGTGTCATTATCTTTCATATCCTTCATGCCACCAACAACAAGTCCTGCAAGATTTTGCAGCTTACCAGCCCGCTTCATTGTCCACATCATTCGGTCAAGACGATAAAGATACTCGCCAACATCTTCGATGAAAAGAATTTTGCCTTTTGTGTCAATATCCGATTTGCTTCCGATAAGACTTGTTAATATTGCAAGATTTCCTCCGGTGAGTATTCCTTTGGCTTTCCCATTGCGTGAAAGGAAGTGCGGTTTCAGATCATAAAAGAGAATATTCCCAAAAAGGGCGTTTTTCAAAGTCTCAGTTGCGAGTGTCGGCTTACCATCCGCATTGAAACCTGCTGCCATCGTCCCGTGAATGGTTTCAACCCCCAAATTTGAATAAATGTGCGAATGATAAATCGTAATATCACTAAAACCAACTATCCATTTGGGATTCTTCTTAAATTCTGAGAAATCAAGCTTGTCAATAATCCGAATTGAGCCATATCCACCTCTCGCACAGATTATTGCTTTGATATCATCAGCATCCAGCATCTTTTGAAAATCGGAAAGTCTTTGTGCATCAGTGGCGGAATATTGGTGAGAGGTTTTAAAAATATTTTCACCTAAAACAACACTCAATCCCCACTTTTCAAGTCCGGCAACAGCGTTATCGACTTTTTTCTTATCAATTTTCCCGGCCGGTGCTACAATGGCCACTTTATCGCCTTTTTTCAGGTATGCAGGAGTTATCATTCAATAAATATTAATTATTTGATAACAAAAGTATAACTTTGCCGGAACTTTTTTAAATAAATTTTCAAATAATGGGTAAGTACGGAAAATACAAACGTCATACTATAACATCGGCTTTGCCTTATGCCAACGGACCAATACATATTGGCCATCTTGCAGGTGTTTATGTTCCTGCTGATATTTATGCAAGATATCTGCGTTCCATCGGAGAGGATGTGATTTTCATAGGTGGCTCGGACGAGCATGGAGTTCCTATCACTATTAAAGCAAGGCAGTTGGGAGTCTCACCGCAGGATATTGTAGATAAATATCATTCGATGATAAAAGATTCCTTTGAAAAATTTGGTATTTCATTCGACATATACTCGCGTACATCCAATAAAATTCATCACGAAACTGCATCCGAATTCTTTAAGACTCTTTATGACAAGGATGAGTTTATCGAAAAGACCTCGCTCCAATATTATGATGAGGAGACAAAACACTTTCTGTCCGACAGATACATAACCGGAACCTGTCCCCATTGTGGATATGAAAAAGCTTACGGCGATCAGTGCGAAAACTGCGGGACTTCACTCAGCCCGTTAGACCTAATTAATCCGGTATCCGTTTTAAGTGGTAATAAGCCTGTGCAAAAAGAGACAAAGCACTGGTATCTGCCTCTTGATAAATATGAATCCTGGCTCAGGGAATGGATAGTTGAGGGTCATAAGGATGACTGGAAAACAAATGTTTACGGGCAATGCAAGTCGTGGATCGACCAGGGCTTACAACCGCGTGCTGTAACGCGTGACCTTGACTGGGGAGTTGAAGTTCCTTTGATTGATGCCGAAGGTAAAGTGCTTTACGTTTGGTTTGATGCACCCATTGGTTATATCTCTGCAACAAAAGAGTGGAGTGAAAAAACCGGAAAGGACTGGAAACCATACTGGAAAGACGAAGACACGAGACTTCTCCAATTCATCGGGAAAGATAACATCGTTTTTCATTGCATTATTTTCCCGTCAATGCTCAGGCAGGAGGGTTCATATATTCTACCGGAGAATGTTCCGGCTTTTGAGTTTATGAATCTTGAGAATGACAAAATATCAACATCACGTAATTGGGCTGTTTGGCTCCATGAGTATCTTGAAGATTTCCCCGGCAAAGAAGATGTACTGCGATATGTGCTTACAGCAAACGCGCCGGAAACCAAAGATAATGATTTTACCTGGAAAGATTTTCAGGCAAGAAATAATAATGAACTGCTTGCTGTTTTCGGGAACTTCGTAAACAGAACCCTGGTTCTTACTCAAAAATATTTCGGCGGGAAAGTTCCTGCGGTTGATAAACTTACAGATGCAGACAAAGCTGTTTTTGATGAGATAGAGCAATTCCCTGCGAGGATTGGGGGTAGCCTTGATAAATTCAGGTTCAGAGAGGCACTAAACGAAATGATGAACCTTGCACGTCTTGGAAATAAATATCTGACAGATTCGGAACCATGGAAAATATTTAAAACCGATGAAGCACGGGTTAGAACTATTTTGAATGTTTCGTTGCAGATTTGTGTAAACCTTTCTGTTTTGTCTGAACCGTTTTTGCCTTTTACAGCAAAAAAACTTTCAGAAATGTTAAATCTTTCAGGATTGAAATGGAATGATGCAGGCAGTCCTGAATTGCTTAAAGCGGGACATCAGTTGAACAAACCTGAATATTTGTTTGAAAAGATTGAAGACAGCGTAATAGAAGCCCAGGTTCAAAAACTTCTTGATACAAAAAAAACAAATGAGGAGAATAATATAAAAGTGAATCCTGCAAAAGAGGATATTGAATTTGATGATTTTGCAAAACTCGATATCAGGGTGGGAACGATTATTGAAGCTGAGAAGGTTCCGAAAACCAAAAAGCTGTTAAAACTAAAAATTGATACAGGTATCGACAAGAGAACGGTTGTGTCGGGCATTGCCGAATTTTATAAACCTGAAGATATTATCGGGAAACAGGTTAGTATTCTTGTAAACCTTGCGCCTAAAAAATTGAGAGGAGTAGAGTCG
>JAUVIX010000166.1 GCA_030592565.1 Chlorobiota bacterium | reverse complement strand
TCAGGATGTGCAACAAATTCTTTATATGATTCAAGTCCAGCCAATGGAACCCCTATAAAGTTTACAAGGTCGTTGCCTGCAAATGCCATTGCAAGGGCAAAAGTACCAACCAGAACAATTAGTTTTAAAATGTTCAGTTTGAACAACCACGACAAAATCTGTAAAACAATAGTCCAGACAACGAAGCTGATTCCTACAATCGCAAGTGAATTATGATGAATAAAGTCTTTTGTTTCTTCCGACATAAATGACGATCCCTTTGCACCTTTTATAAGAATAAAATAAGTAATCGCAGTTATCGCAAATCCGCCCCACAAACTACCCCAGTGTTTCAACTTTTTTTCATAATCGAATGAAAATATGAGTCTGCTTAAATATTGAATCATGGCACCAACAGAAAATGCGACGACGACAGAAAGCAGTATACCCGCAATACTTGCCAGGGCCTTGGCTGAATTTATATATGAACTTAGTGGTAATGAATCGGGATTTTGGGTTATCTTTATTAATGATACGGCAACAGCTGCACCAAGCAGTTCAAAGACTATTGAAACTGTTGTTGAAGTTGGTAAGCCAAAAGTATTGAAAAGGTCGAGCAGGATAACATCGGTTATCATTACAGCTAGAAATATGATAATAATCTCGGAAAAATAAAAATGTTGCGGATTAAAAATGCCTTTACGTGCAACTTCCATCATTCCGCTTGAAAATGTTGCCCCAAACAGAATTCCCAAGGCTGCGACAATCATTATTACTTTGAAAGAGGCTGCCTTTGACCCTATTGCTGAATTTAAAAAGTTTACAGCATCATTACTCACTCCAACAACGAGATCTGAGATAGCAAGAAGGAAAAGGATTACTATAAGGATAAGATAAATTGACTCCATAAGAATATTTATTTTTTACGCAGCAATATTATTAAATAATGTCATTATTGATATGCAAAGTTAACATTAATTTAATGTTAAGAAATTGTTAAGAAACAAAAATAGTAATTATTTCGCAGATTGTATTTTTAGCGCTGAGCAGTTATATTACCTTAATATAGTTGATGATAGCCTTCTTTCCCAAAGGGGAATATGATTTTATGTAATGTTTTTACAATACTAATGCCATACAGGCAAATCGGATGTACTGAGAATAATCCCTGAATAATTACAAAAAAGTTATATTTGAGCCGTTAAAATTTGATATAAGTAAAATTTTGAAGTCATGACATTCTTTACTCGTATTTTATATACTATCCTTTTCTTGATCTCTGGCTTTCAGCTATTTTCTCAGAGTTATATTGATAAGGATTTTGATGTAATGGATAAATTGGTTATTAAGGCATTTATTAATTTCCATGGTGATTTGGGTAATAGTGAGGTTAAGAGGACAGCTTTTGAAGTAAAAAGAGCTTATTTTGGGTATAGTCATAAGTTTACAGATAATCTGGTTGGCCAGGTTATCCTTGATGTGCAGTTAACACAACCGAATGATAAATATTACGCTTTTCTGAAGATTGCATCTTTATCCTGGACTCCTATTGAAGGATTAATGATAAACGGAGGAATGATCTCTCCAAAGCAATTCAAAATACAAGAGCGCTTTTGGGGTTACCGGTACCTTTATAAATCATATCAGGATGAGTATAAATTTGGGCCAAGTGCTGATTTGGGTATAACAGCAGAATATAAGTTTAACGATTATGTTTCGATTGACGGTGCCTTCCTGAACGGAGAGGGATATAAACATATCTGCTTAAGATATCCGGATTTTAAAGTTGCCGCAGGTGTCACTGTTCATCCAATCAAAAAGCTTACATTGAGATTGTATTATGATAATATGAATAATAAAGATACGTCTTTAACTTATGGGTCCAAGGCTTTACAGTCCACATACTTTGCATTTGCAGGTTTTAAACTTAACGAAAGATTCAGAATTGCAGGAGAATACAACTATCAACAGCAATTTAAGAATGTTAGAGATCATAACCTTTTTGGGTTTTCGTTTTATTCAACTTACGTGATAAGTAAGAAGTTCGAGGTATTTGCCAGGGTTGACAAATTATCATCCAATAAGCTTGTGGGCGAAACTGAAAATTGGTTTAATAATGGGGATGGCACTTTATACCTGGGAGGATTGCAATATTATCCGGTTAAGGGTGTTAAGCTGGCCGTTAATTACCGGTATTGGTCATTTGCCAAGCCTGTCGAAGGGGATAGAAAAACCCCGTTGTCTATGGTTTATCTCAATCTTGAGTTCAAGTTGAATTAATTCTTACCAAAAAAACAAAACCCCTGTAAACATTAACATACAGGGGTATATTTGAGGTACCGAGCGGATTCGAACCGCTGTGAAAGGTTTTGCAGACCTCCGCCTGACCACTCGGCCACGGTACCTAATTTATTACTATTTCAACTAACCAAGAACCGTTGTTCAAGGTTTTGCCCCCGATAGCTATCGGGGCTGCCTGACCACTCGGCCACGGTACCATATAACTATAGGAGTGCAAAATTAATAAATTTTTAAATTGAAAGGAGAAAAAATCGAAACTTCTTAGCGGTTTCTTCTCTACATCGGATAATCTCTAAGAAGTTTCAAGGAAACGCTTACCCTTTCAACCTGTCCGTTGATTGGCGGGTTCATTTTAGCTACTTTGACTTTAGCAGACTCAATTTCAGGGAATTCAGCTTTAACGGCATTTAAAATCCTCCTACCCACATGTTCCAATAATTTGGAATTAATTATCATTTCATTTTTAACAGTTTCATAAACCGTTGAATAATTTACAGTATCATTCAAATCATCTGATTTTTCAGCTTTTGTAGTATCTGTGTCTAAATACACATCAACGATAAAAGTATTTCCCGTAACCATCTCTTCTGGTAAACAACCGTGAAAAGCATGAAAGGTCATCCCTTCTATTGATATTGTTGACATAAGCAATTATTTTCCTAATATTTCCATTCCCTTTTCAATTCTTTGCAAGCTCTCCTCTTTTCCTAACACACTAATTAGATCAAATAAATGAGGGCCTGAAAGCGCACCAACTATAAGCAATCTGAAAGCATTCATAACAGCACCCATCGAATACTCATTCTTTTGAATCCAATCCTTGACTATTCTTTCAATATTTTCAGAATTAAATTCGGCTATATTTTCCAAAACCCTACTTAATTCCTGCATCTGATCAAATGATTGCGCTTTCCACCTTTTTTTTACTGCCTTTGCATCATAACTGTCGGGTGCAACAAAGAAAAAAGCAGATTGTTCCCATAAGTCATTTACAAAATTTGCCCGCTCTTTTGTCAAACCAACCACTTTTTCTACATATTGAATTTCTGCATTTATTCCCTTCTCTCTTAAAACGGATTGATACAACTCTGCTAATTCTTCATTATTCTTTTTTATTAAATATTGATGGTTATACCATTTAGCTTTTTCGGGATCAAATCTGGATCCGGATTTACCGACCCTTTCGAGAGAAAATGCCTCAATCAGTTCATCCATTGAAAAAACTTCCTGTTCTGTTCCGGGGTTCCAACCAAGAAAAGCAAGGATATTAATAAAGGCTTCGGGGAAATAACCGGATTCTCTGTAACCGGATGATATTTCATTTGTTTGAGGATTTTTCCACTCCAATGGGAAAACCGGAAATCCAAGCCGATCGCCATCACGTTTACTCAGTTTCCCTTTACCATCCGGTTTTAGAGTTAATGGCATATGAGCAAATTCAGGAGATTCCCAGCCAAAAGCCCGGTAAAGCATAATGTGCAAAGGTAACGAAGGAAGCCACTCCTCCCCTCTTATCACGTGAGATATTTCCATTAAATGGTCATCAACTATATTAGCAAGATGATAGGTTGGCATCCCGTCAGATTTAAAAAGGACTTTATCATCAAGTGTTGAGGTGTTTACTTCTATTTCTCCTCTTATAATATCCGTAAAGCTTATCTTTTCATTTTCTGGCATTTTAAAGCGAATAACATAGGGCTCACCTGCATCAATAATCCTTTTCATCTCCTCCTCCGGGAGCGTGAGAGAGTTTTTCATCTGCATCCTTGAAGAGGCGCTGTAGCTTTTATTGGCAGCTTTTTCTGATTCAAGTTTGTTGCGCAAAGTTTCCAGCTCTTCGGGAGTATCAAACGCATAATATGCATTGCCTGATTCAATCAGCTGCTCAGCATATTTTTTATATATCTCTTTCCTTTCCGACTGACGGTAAGGTCCGTATTCGCCCCCCTGCTCTAATCCTTCATCAACCTCAATTCCACTCCATTTCAGCGATTCCATAATATATTGTTCAGCACCGGCAACATACCTTTTTTGATCAGTATCTTCAATTCTCAAAATGAATTTGCCGTTGTTTCTCTTTGCAAAAAGATAATTATACAATGCAGTCCTCACCCCGCCGATATGTAAAGGCCCTGTGGGTGAAGGTGCAAATCGTACCCGAATTTTTTTATTGTCCATTTATCTGAATTTTAGAAGGGCAAAATTAATTAAAAACATAACCCGGATAAGATAAAATTCCAAACTTTGTGAACCTTTGTGCCTTTGTGGCAAAAAATAAAACTGCTACCAAAACACTAAGTAAGTTTACAGAAATGCATACAAACGCATTCCTATTCGCATTAAACTCAAAATAGACACGTTTTGAAAAGCTCTTTTAATCTAACTATTAATAAAATAGCTAACCATTGTATAATATGTGTAGGTTGCAACCTACATAATAATTAAATAAATGCAGGTTGCAACCAGCAAAAAAATCATAAAATTGTAGGTTGTAACAATTAAATTACTATTTTTGCAGTATGGATAAATTAAGACAAAAATATTTAAGACTTTTAAACTCTGTAGATTACACCTATAAAAGGTTTTTGTACGCTGAAATAGACTGGGAAGACAGATTTATTGTTATAAAAGGCCAGAGAGGAACAGGAAAAACAACTTTGATATTGCAATATATAAAATCGAATTTCACAAACTTTGAGCAAACTTTATATGTATCGCTGGATGATATTTTTTTTGCAGGAAATACTATTTCGGATGTTGCAGATGAATTCGTTAAATATGACGGCAAATACTTATTTATTGATGAGGTACACAGATACAAGAACTGGGCACAGGAGATTAAAAACATTTATGATTTTAATCCTGAGTTAAATCTGGTAGTTACAGGATCTTCGGCACTGGACTTTTATATAAACATAGCAGACCTTGGAAGACGGGCATCGGTTTATACGTTACCTGAGCTGTCGCTCAGAGAATATCTTAATCTGGTTTATTCCAAAAATTTTCAAAAATATGACATTGAAGATATTATCAATAATCACGAACAGATATCTTTAAAAATAAATTCTGAGATTAAGAGTTTGAAGATGTTCAGGCAATATCTGATTAAAGGTGCATATCCGTTTGCAATAGAAAATGAGAACAAGTTTTATGAAAAACTTGAAGCAGTTATTGATACCGTTATTGACAGTGATATTCCGTCCGTAGAAAATATCACTTATGAAAGTCGTATTAAGCTAAAAAAATTATTAACGTTGCTTGCCGGCAGCTCTCCATTTAAGGTAAATATCAGTGAATTGAGCAGGAAACTAGAGACATCGCGTGATGTACTGATCAAATATTTGCATCTCCTGAATAAAAGTGGGATAATCATTTTTCTTTCAACAGACGGTATCGGGCACACAATAATTCGTAAACCTGATAAGATATATTTAAGCAATCCAAACCTCATATATGCCATTTCCTACAACACAAATATCGGTACACTTCGTGAAACATTTTTCCTTAGTCAGGTTTCATATTTCAAAGATATAAAATACCCGGCATCCGGCGATTTTCTCGTTGACGGGAAATACACTTTTGAGATCGGAGGGAAGAATAAAACCCAAAAGCAAATCTCAGGTATTAAAAATTCCTTCCTGGCATTAGACGATATTGAGTATGGGCATAAAAATAAAATCCCCTTGTGGTTGTTTGGGTTTTTATATTAACCACATTAGTTCTGCCTTACAAACTTTTTAGTGATCTTATTTCCCCTGTATGAAGCCTCAATAATATAAGCCGAAACCGGAAGGTCGGAAACATCAACGGTCACATTTTGTTCAGATGAATTAACTTCCTTAACTATGCTTCCTGACAGGTCGTAAATAACAATATCTCTTAAAACGGATTTATCGTCATTAAAGTAGATATTCAGATTATTTTTAACCGGATTGGGTCCAAAACCAAACTCCAGCTTTTTATTGAATTCTTCTGTATTTACGGTAATACTACCCACTTTATTTATCACCCAGTTATCCGGATCGATAATAATTCCGGAAACCGTTTTAGATAACGGAATAGTGAAATAATCCACATTGTCAGTTTGATAAAAATAGACTGTGGTGTCGGTACCATCAGTAAAATTCAATTTGTAAGCCATCAGCATTTTAAAAAGGGGTGTTGCTGATGGATAGGAGACTGTTTGGTTTGTCTCGAGATAGAAATTATCATCGTCCTGGCTCCATTGCAGACTGTATGTGGGGTAACCCTGTCCGAAGTACCATTGATCAAAGAAATCGGTAAAATCTATTCCAGAAACTTCCGTCATTTTATCCCTGAAATCTGCGCCTGTGGCAGTGCTTCCTGTATATTGCTGGGTATATTGTTTCAATCCTTCAAAAAACAGATCATCATCCTGAAACTCAAATCGTAACATATGAAGTATAGCGGCTCCTTTATTATAAGATAATCTACCGTTAAAAATTCTCCATTCATTACCATAATAAATTTCTTCTGGCGGAATATATGTACTTCCATCGGGAGCTGACATTACAGAGTTGTAAATAGAGTTTATTCTACCTTGCATTGCAGCTTGACCCTGTATAAATTCACGTGCAAGTACTTCGGAATAGGTTGCAAATCCTTCGTTTATCCATATATCACTCCAGGTGGCACAAGTAATATTGTCACCAAACCACATATGTCCTAATTCGTGAGCAACAAGTCCGAAACTAAATCCTCCAATAGTTGTCATTGTTTGATGTTCCATACCTCCACCAAGAGCAGTCAGGCAATGTCCATACTTTTCTTCCGAGAAAGGATATAGTGAAAACTTGTCAGAAAAAACCTCAATCATTTCAGCTGTTGCATCAATACCATCTTTATATTGTTCGAGACATCCGGATGTATTATAAACAAAATTCTGAATTAACAACGAATCGGTTCCCATATCATCAGGATGTGCATAAATGTTATATTCCTGATAATCGGAAACCGCAAATGATATAAGATAGTAGTCAATAGGATAGCCTGTTTTCCACTCATAGCGGAGTTTGTTGTCGGGCATTGGCGTAACGGCTGTGAGTAATCCCTGAGAACCTGCCATATTATTTGCATCCGTAGTCAGGAATACCCAGGCTGAATCGGCTTTATCTTCAAGTACCTGTTTAACAGGCCACCAGTCGCGCGCATTGAACGGCTCAGAAAGGGTCCAGGTTACATCCTTACCCCAGTCGTTTGTTGAAGTAATTCCTGAGAAAAATCCTCCCGATGAAGGTGTTCCATGATAAGTGATCTTTACTTCAAACATCTCTCCTTCTCCAAGGGATGAGCCAACAGGGACAAAGGCCTCATCGGTATTATGAGTAAACGTTTTGGAATCACCATTTATCAATACTTCATCAACCGTCATACTGCTGATAAGTTCAAAAGCAAATGTATCGAGAACTGGTGAAACTACTTCCGCATAATAGGTTACATTGCCACTAATATATGTGGAGCTGTTGTCAACCTCAATATCAAGAAAATAGAATTTGACGTCATAGTCAAAGAGGTATGG
>JAUVIX010000215.1 GCA_030592565.1 Chlorobiota bacterium | reverse complement strand
GTGTATAATAACCTGACCGGTTTTAAATTATTGTCTGCAATAAATCCTGCAACATCTTCTTCCTCTTGCCTGTCGTAGCACCCAGGGTCAATAATAACACAGTCCCCGGTTTCATCGTAAAGAATATATGTGTTCTCCTGAAAAGGATTAAAAATAAATTTTTCGATTGTTATCATATCAAAATATTAAATAATAATTATGATGCAAAGATACAAAAATAGATTTTTTGATTCAAACTATTCTTATTTTATTAAATGATATTTAATAATTTTATATATATTTGCAAAGTTTCATTTAATAAATATAACATGGACGAATTATTGTTAACACGTATAATTCTTGAAAATCAGGAATTAATAGGAAACAAAAAAATAATTAAACGAAATTATCATATTCCCAGAACTGATAATATTAATATTCTAACAGGTATAAGAAGGTGTGGCAAGACTTATACCCTCTATGAAATAGCAAAAAAATATAAAATTGAAAATATACTTTTTCTGGATTTTGAAGATGAGAGACTGGTTTCATTAAATACATTATCAAGCTATGATATGATACTGGAAAGTTATCAAAGGATTTACCCTAATTTAAAACCGGTTTTATTTTTTGATGAAATACAAAATTTAAAAAACTGGCATTTTTTCTTAAAGCGCCTTAATGTTCGAGGATATAAAATCTTTGCTACCGGAAGCAATGCAAATCTGTTAAGTAAAGAAATAGCTACATATTTAAAAGGACAAAGTGTTGAAACAACTATTTTTACATTTTCATTTCAAGAGTTTCTCGAAATGAAAAATATTAAGTTTAGCAAAAAAGACTTTTACATAAATAAAGCAAAAATAATTCATCAGTTTGATGAATATATGCAATTTGGAAGCTTTCCGGAAGTAATAAAGTCTAATGTTATTGACAAGAAAGCTATTTCGAAAAATATTTACGATTTGATTTTTTACAAAGATTTGATTTCGAGATTTAGTAAAAATGAATATTTATTAAAACTAATAATTGCAAAAATTACTGAAAACATTACAAAAAAATTTTCGATTGGTAGTCTGGCAAAAAAAATAGTACCAATCTATAAAACTACAATACCAACTGTGACCGAATATTTTAACATTTTACCTGTTCCGTTTTTAACAAGAAATATTTATCAGTATAGACGCTCATTTATTCAAAGAGAATCAAAACGAAAAACATATTTTGCTGACAATTCATTTATTTTGTTAAACAGGATTAATGAAGATAATTCCCGATTTTTTGAGAATCTTGTTTTTAATTATCTTGACAGGAATTATACAGATATTTATTATTATAAAACCAATAATAATCTGGAGGTTGATTTTTATGTTGCTAAAGATAATGATACTAAATTAATTCAGGCGTCATACTCTCTTTTTGAATTAAATACAAAAGAAAGAGAAATTAAATCACTTTTAAAGGCTATGAATGAAATGAAAATTTCCAAAGCATGTATTTACACTCATAGCGAAGAGGAAACAATTAATGTCGAAAATAAAGTGATAGAAATTATACCGTTTTGGAAAGTATTACTAAATAAGTAATATGGTCTGTAACATATTATCTGTTGAGCCGTCACACTTATAAACATTTGCAAAACAGAGCATACTGAATGACTGTAAACGAATACAATAAATGTGTTGATACTTATGCAGATGGTGTTTACCGGTTTATCCTGAAAAATATTAAAAATGAGGATACTGCCAGCGACATCGTTCAGGATGCTTTTGCCAAGATGTGGGAAAAAGTCAGTGGTATTTCGTACAAGAAGTCAAAATCCTATCTTTTTACTGCTGCTTATCATACAATGATCGACAGAATCAGGAAAGATAAAAGATGGGACACAGGTGAGGATGTTGAGGTGTATAATAGTGGACAAGAAACAGGATACTCCGACCTGAAAGAGATATTAGATGAAGCCCTGGAAAGGCTACCTGAAATTCAAAGGTCGGTTTTACTGTTGAGAGATTACGAGGGATATTCATATAACGAAATAGGTGAGATCACGGGTTTAAGTGAAGCTCAGGTGAAGGTTTATATTTACAGGGCACGTATGACAATGAAAAAATATCTCGTAAGTATGGAAAATTTAATTGATTATTAAAATGAAAATAACAAGGAACAACTACGAAGCATTTTTTCTTGATTATTACGAGAAAAGTCTGTTGCCCGAACAGGTGGCTGAGCTTATGGTATTCCTTGAAGAGAATGAAGACCTTAAAGAAGAGTTTAATGATTTCGAAGATGTGATACTTCTGCCATCTGATGATACTATTACGTTTAATGGGAAAAATACTCTTAAAAAAAAGGATGTTACACCTTTTGGAGAAATTGATGGTAGTAATTATGAGGAGTATTTTATTGCAGCTCTTGAGGGTGATCTTTCCGAAGAAGAATCAGCAGATGTGATTACTTTCCTGGGGAAGAACCCACAGACAAAACTTGAATATAATGCCTTTCGGGGGACTTTCCTTAAACCTAAAAATATTGTTTATCAGGATAAGGAGTCATTGAAAAAGAAAGGCTTATTTGTTGTTTATCGCTCTGCCACATTGTATGCAATCTCTATAGCAGCTTCTATTCTGCTGTTCATTGGCCTTTATTATATATTAAGTCAAAAAACAAAGCCGGCAAGAGAATTTTCACAAATTAGCAAACTTGAGGTTATCACACCATATATTGAGGATAACAATACTGTAATACCAAAAATAATACAGGCAGAATCATCATCAATCCAGGCTGTTGCATCTCTTGATAATAATGTCGACTATTTACAAAAAGAAACATCAATTATTAGCCCTATTGCACCAAAGGAGATTCTATCAGTTGATATCAAAAAGAGTGATTTAACATATCTTGATATACAGAAAACTACTACTTCAGGGCTATATACTTACGACCTGGCAATAAATGAAAAACCGACAGACATACAAAAAAGGAAACCTTTTATATCAAGATTTCTAGCATCAGTAGTTAAAAAGGTAATTCCGGTAAACAGTACTGAAAAAAAATCATTTCTCGAACGCACTGTCAATGGATACAATATGCTTGCTGACAGAGAATTGGAGGTAGAGAAACAATTTGACGAGAATGGAAATATTATTGCCTACAATATTATTGGCGACAATATAGAAATCGTCAGGAAGTTAAAACATCCTATAAATGAATAGCTTCAGTTTAAATTTACCATTTCAACTTCTTTCAAATGTAGTAAAAAGCACTTGTTAATCAAGTCTCGGATTAACAACATTATTATAAATTGAGCCAAAAGTATATGAAAGACCGACACTTGCGTAAAATGAATATTGTGTTTTTAACTCGCGCTGGCGTAACAAAACATCCTCAGGTGTACTCTCTGTTTTCACCAGTCCAATCTGGTTTCTTGGCATCGACAACCTGCCACGTACCCTAAATGACAATCCTTTAAATAGCCTTATTTGAGCACCAACAGATGTACTAATACGATACATATTAAAATCATGTAAATAATTACTCCAGTAAATACCTGTTCTTATAGAGCCCCAGCCTGTGATGTATTTAAAATTAACCTCAACACTTTGACTTACCAGAAATTCCTCAGTTTTGTTGTATATAGTGGTATCTGTATAATTGTTGTATTTGGGTCCTATCTGATACCCAAACCTCAATTGTTTTTGTGAAGCTTCTGAATACTTAAAAACGTTATACTCAATTGCTGGTGTAAGGTACATACCTAAATCCATGTTAGAGTAAGTGGACTGATAGGCATCAAAGGAAACTCCAGCTCCCCAGTGGTCACCCAACGACCAAATTGTTCTGTGCTCAAAGGAGGAGCTTCTTCTGTATGAATTTGCAGAATATATCAATGAATCATTATCATCATAAAGCCGGTATTTGTCTTCCGAATAGTCGTAATCAAGCTCTGTTTCATACTTTATCTGCTCTGTTATCCGGCTTGCCGACACATTGCCCCACATATCAATAGAATTATATGACTGCTGCCCGTTCAAAAAACCTTCAGCACTTAAACTAAATACCCAGTTATTCCAGGGATCTGATTCCTCAACCTTTTCATTTTCTCCCTCATAGCTAATCATAACTTTATCTGCGAAAGGGGTTTTTAAAACAAAAGGTACTAATCCTTTTTTTAATATATCTAACTGCTTAATTCTTATTTCATCTGAAGTGGCATCAGCTCTTGTATCAAATTTCAGAGTATCGGTTAAGTTTTCAAAACGCCCTAAACCTACAAACTGAAACATAAATTCTATTCCTCCCCCACCAGTCTCCATTGTAGTAACTATTATCTGCACCTGGGCAACCTTTCTGTCCCGAACATAATTTATTATTGTGAAGTTCTGACGAAAATAAGTCATATCGCAATAATCGCAATCAAAATAGACATTGAGAGCATTTTCGCGCGAAACAATGGCTGTATCTGATTCCTGTGCAAATGAAACAGCACAATAGAAGCTAACTAAAGCAACGACAATGAGTTTTTTCATAATAAGAATGTTTGGTTCTATTTCATTTTTAACGGAGCTTCGGCAAGCTATATTATAAAAAAATGTAGATACTTACTTATTTAGAAGCATTCCAACCCACTTTCGCCAAGGCTTCTGTAGCCAAAGTATTCCATCATTCCTTTTCCCAAACACCCGCAAGGTTCACCATCCCACATTCCCCTGTGCAAACCTTACAGGAGCTCCATTTAATTATTCATTCCCGCCTTGTGGGATTTCGCTTCGCTCAACATTCACGCATTCAAACATTCACTTATTCAAGTAACTTTTCCACCCCCCTCTCCGTCATATCACAAAACAATTTAAAAACGAATAAAATCGACTACTATGAAATTCACAAAAACAATCACACTGAGTTTAGTTATTATACTGGTAACGATAATCAACCCGAACGCCTTTTCGCAGGAAACAGGAAACGGAAATGTTGTAAAACAGACCCGGGAAACCATAGCCTTTAGAGGTGTTGAGGTTGGTGGTGCAATAGACGTTAAATTGGAAAAAGGAGACACATTTCTTGTTGTTATTGAAACAGATGAGAACCTCCAGGATAAAGTAGTTACATCAGTATCCGACAGCATCCTGAAAATAGAAATGATAAATATCAAAAACCCAAAAAAACTTGAGGCTTACATAACACTGCCCGAACTAACTTATCTGAAAGCTTCCGGAGCATCGGATGTTGAAGGTATGTCCCTTTTTAAGCCGGACAGATTTGCAATTTTCGCCAGCGGAGCATCAGATGTTTATCTGAATATTGAGTCTGATTGGGTCGAAACCACAATCTCCGGAGCAGCAGATGTAACCTTATCAGGAATAGCTGGATACAATAATATTACCGTTAGCGGGGCAGGTAGCCTCAATGCTAAAGGACTTGTTACCAAAAAAGCCAATTGCTATGTAACCGGTGCAGGCACTGCCAATCTGAATGTTACGACTGAACTGCAAGGCTCTGTTAGCAATTCCAGTTCATACACAAACATTGGAGAGCCCAGGCTGACATACATTTCAAGATCACAGGACGGAAGAACATACACAAGTAATTATTATGCAAGTGATTACCAGGATTCAGTCAAAGTAAAAATTGGCAGGCTTGAAGTTAACTATTATGAGGATAATGATTCGGTGAAAATAAAAGTTGGTAACAGAGAACTAAAAATAGATGATGACGGTAATGTTAGTTTTCAGAGATGTAAGCCTGCAAAATTTAATGGACATTGGGCAGGAGTCGAGATGGCAGTAAACGGATATGTTAACTCCGATTTTAATATGAGTTTTCCAAAGACTTATGAATATTTAGATTTGAATATGATAAAATCATACTCCTTCTATATCAATTTCTTCGAGCAGAATGTAGCTCTGTCGAAAAATCAAAAATGGGGATTGGTAACAGGTTTAGGAACCTATTGGAATAACTACCGTTTTAGCAAAAATACAAGGCTTAACTCCGACTCCTCTCATCTGATTGGTTTTATTGATCAGGGAATAAGCATTAGAAAGACTAAATTAACAAACTGGTATCTGACTGTACCACTCCTTTTTGAATTTCAGACTAACAGCAGAATGAAGAAAAATAGTTTTCATTTTTCAGTTGGTATGATTGCCGGCCTAAGACTTACAACACACACAAAAATATATTACGATGAAAGAAATAAAGAGTTTGATGTGACACTATATAATCCTGATACTGATAAATATGAAACCGTATTTACAGCTATATCACCTGATTACTCAAAAACAAAAGATTTCGACGATTACTTTTTGCAACCTTTTAAGTTTGATGCAACCGTAAGAATAGGATGGGGATTTATTAACCTTTTCGCAACCTACTCAGTTAATGAAATGTTTAGAAAAGACAAAGGCCCTGAGGTTTATCCCTGGGCAGCAGGTATTACGTTTGTAAATTTCTGATTTTAAATTACAAAACTCCAATAGCAGGGAGCAAAGAGCTAATCCACTGCTCCCTGTTTTTTTATCAAAATATTGAAAGCCCTCCAATCCGCAAGATTCCATGATAACCAGTTCCTTTCCGGACATTCTCTCAGGAATCGGTCTTTGC
>JAUVIX010000303.1 GCA_030592565.1 Chlorobiota bacterium | reverse complement strand
TGGAAGCTACTTCATCAACAATTCTGTCTTTGATGTTGGAATTTGTATTACCTTCGGGATATTGGGCTGGATATTGAAAAGGGGCGACTACCCAACAGCGCCTGTTGTGCTCGGATTGATACTTGGCAAGATGATTGAGGAGAACCTCCGTCTATCACTCGTGAAAGGCGACTGGATAGATTTTATAACCCGTCCGGGCAGTCTGATAATTTTGATACTTGCTGTTGTGTCGTTTTTCATTCCTTATATCAGGAAAAGAATCGAAAGGAAAAAGAAAAATCCGGTTTGAAGTTAATTGTCAGTATCTATAATTGATTTTCTGATCAAGGTATAGTGTTAGTGACAAGTGTGGGCGCTTGTCACATAATGCTTGTCATATATTTGGTCGGTTACCAGCTTCCGCCGGCACCTCCGCCACCGAAGCTACCACCACCGAAGCCGCCAAATCCACCGCCACCGCCGCCAAATCCACCGGATGAGCCACCCCAGCTACTGCCTGAACCTCCTCCCATTGTGCTTCCTAACCATAGGGCTGTCCAGAATGGTAAGCTGCTTCCTTTTCCTTTACCTCCTGTGGTGTAATGATCATTTTTATTTCGACTAATCAGAACAAATATAATAATCATTACAATTATTGGCACGATAAATCCGCCGCTGCCTCGATTATCTGCATCCTGATATTGCTTTGCTGAATATTCACCTGCGGCCAGAGCCATCAGAACATTAGTAGCAGCATCCAGGCCTCCGTAATAATCATTTTGCTTAAAGTATGGAATCATTTCCTGCTGAACAATACGGCTTGTAATAGCATCAGGAATTGCTCCTTCAAGACCATAGCCTGTTGCAATAAACGCTTCTCCCCTTTCGTTGGTTGTTTTCGGTTTTAGCAGTACAACTATTCCATTATCAAATTCCTTCTTCCCAACACCCCATTTCTCGCCTATTGCATAAGCATATTCCGATTTATCATATCCATTAAGGGTGGGTACTATCACAACAGCAATCTGGTTTCCTGTTGTATCGAAAAAAGTTACCAGCTTACGTTCCAGATTATCAGACTGCTGTTCAGACAAAGTACCTGTAAAATCGTTTA
This sequence comes from Chlorobiota bacterium, assembly GCA_030592565.1. Classification (GTDB taxonomy): domain Bacteria; phylum Bacteroidota; class Bacteroidia; order Bacteroidales; family JAADJA01; genus JAADJA01. The sequence continues at coordinate 3,488 of JAUVIX010000303.1, read as the reverse complement.
CAAGTCTGGGAGGAGTAGGTCTTTGGGGAATATCCTGACCAAATACAAAACCTGAGAATACCAGGAAAATTACGATTATATTTCTTAAATTTTTCATTATCTATAATTAATTATCCCCAAACGAAATATCATCCGAAAGTTCATTAACATCATCAGTTTGATATGGAAAATGTTCTTTCAATTGCATACCAGCCATAGCAAGTCCTTCAGCAAGTCCTTCAGCAAACTTATCTTCTCTGAAAAAAGTCAGCATGGTATCTTTGATATTATCCCAGAAATCTTCCGGCACCTTCTCATTTATCCCCATATCTCCAAGAATTGCAAATTTCCGGTTTTTTATTGCCAGATAAAACAGTACTCCATTACGCAGCTCTGTTTTGTCCATTTTAAGCTTATTGAAAACATACGTTGCTCTGTTCAGAACCTCCCCTTTACACTTGTTTTCTACATGAACACGAATCTCTCCTGAAGTATCCAATTCGGCATTTTTAATTGACAGCTTAATATTTTCCTTTTCTTCCTCTGTAAAAAATTTACGCGCTGATTTCGACATTAGTTTTTTGTTTTTGTGAAAACTCAGTATTACTTACAAATTAGAACTCGACTTTTGGTGCTGTATCTGCTCCTGTCTGTGCCTGAAAGTAAGCTTTTTTCTCAAAGCCGAATATGGAAGCATAAATATTTTTCGGGAATGATCTGATGTAAGTGTTATACTGTCGTGCTACCTCGTTAAACTTCTTGCGCTCAACAGCAATTCTATTTTCTGTTCCTTCAAGTTGGGCCTGAAGTTCCAGAAAATTCTGATTTGCTTTCAGGTCGGGATAGCGTTCAACCACCACCATCAGTTTCGACAATGCAGAACTCAAACCATCCTGGGCAGCCTGAAATTGCTGAATTGATTGTGCGTTAAGATTTGAAGCGTCAATTGTTGTTGAAGTAGCTTTTGCTCTTGCCTCAATAACACTTTCCAGAGTCTCCTTTTCGTGCGTTGCATAACCCTTTACAGTGCTTACAAGGTTTGGAATAAGATCAGCCCTTCGCTGATAGACATTCTCAACTTGCGCCCATTGTGCCCCAACACCTTCGTCAAGTGTAACCATTTGGTTATAAGTTCCTTTAATTGAAGAGTACAGAATCAGTGCTACGACAACTATTACTCCGATTATTATCCAACTTTTTTTCATAAAACTAATTTTTAAATTAAGCCGTTATTTAATTATTTTTCAAAAATACAAATTTCTTCAGTCAATATCCAAATAAAAAATGCCTGACAAAAAAATATAGAAGTTCTGTCAGGCATTTCTGTAAAAACACTTGATTTACTTACTTATCAACTCAACACTTCTTTTAATAAAGTCAGTTAAGCTTTGTCCTTTAAGAAGATTTTGAGAAAGCTTTGCAAGGTCAGTTATCTCTTTAACAAGAGTTTGTTGCTTACTCTCATCTTTTTCGTTTAAAATATCACTGATAACAGGATGATTAGTATTAACAATCAGATTATATGCATCCGGCATAGTACCCATATAATCCATACCTCCGCCTCCGAGCTTTGACATGTCCTTCATACGACGCATAAATTCAGGTTGCGTAATAAGAACCGGCATATCCTTTTCGCTCAAATTTTCGAAAATAACAGTATAATGCTCTTTCCCAACCTCTTTTTCAAAAACTGGCTTTATGCTCTCTCGTTCTTTCTCTGACAGTTTGGATGGTTGCTCATCCTCTTTTTTAATCAATTTGTCAATAATATCAGCATCAACCCTTACAAATGAAGAATTTTCAAATCTCTGCTCAAGTGTATTAATAAAATGATTATCAAGAACATCACTCATCTCAAGCACGTCATAACCTTTTTCTTTTGCTGCCTCAATAAAAGCATGTTGCTCCTCAATATTTGAAGTATAGAGATAGACCAACTTTTTATCCTTATCAGTCTGAATCTTTTCAATATGCTTTCTATATTCATCAGTTGTAAAATACTTTCCAGCCACATTTTTAAAAAGGAAAAACTTCTCAGCTCTATCATAAAACTTTGGTTCTGATATCATTCCATACTGAATAAAAACCTTAATGTCGTCCCATTTCTTTTCAAAATCTTCACGGCTATTCTTAAAAAGTTCTTCCAGTTTATCTGAAACCTTCTTCATTATATGATTCGATATTTTCTTCACATTTGAATCACTCTGAAGGAAGCTTCTCGAAACGTTTAACGGAATATCAGGTGAGTCCAGAACACCGTGCAACAAAGTAAGAAAATCAGGTACAATGCCTTCAACAGAATCTGTTACAAATACCTGGTTACTATAAAGTTGAATCTTATCACGCTGAACTTCTATATTTTTCTTTAGTTTAGGAAAATAAAGAATTCCTGTCAGTTTGAAGGGATAATCTACATTTAAATGAATCCAAAATAACGGATCTTCAAAATTCATAGGGTACAACTCATGATAAAAAGCTTTATAGTCTTCATCTGTCAGTTCTGAAGGTTTTTTTGTCCAGGCAGGAGTTGTATTGTTAATTATTCTTGGTTTCTTAACGGCTTTATACTCATCATTACCGTCTTTATCTTTCTTTCCCGTTTTTTCCTGAATATCTTCAGTTCCAAATTCAATTGGGATAGGCAGAAATCTTGAATATTTTTTCAAAAGTTCTAAAATCCGATATTCCTCAAGAAATTCTTTTGAATCGTCAGCAATGTGAAGAACAATTTCGGTACCTCTATCCTTTTTATCAATTTCAGTTATTGTATAATCAGGACTGCCATCGCATTCCCATTTCACGGCTTTTGTAGCTCCGCCTTTTTTATATGTTTTCGTAAGAATATCAACACTCTTCGAAACCATAAAACTCGAATAGAATCCAAGTCCGAAATGACCAATCAGAGCATTCTTATCCTCTTCTGACTTTCCTTTGTATTTCTTAACAAATTCCTCAGCACTTGAAAGAGCAATCTGGTTAATATATTTATCAACTTCATCGGCTGACATACCAACTCCCTGGTCTATCACTTTTAAAGTTCCTTTGTCCTTGTCAACTTCAACCTTAATAGTCAAATCACCCAATTCACCTTTAAATTTACCCATTGAAGCCAGGGTCTTAAGCTTTTGAGTAGCATCAACCGCATTGGAAATCAATTCTCTAAGGAAAATTTCATGATCAGAATATAAAAACTTCTTTATTATTGGAAAAATGTTTTCAGTTTGTACATTTATTGTTCCTTTTTGCATATCTATTTTTTTTATTGTTATTTATCAGACCGAGCCGGTAACAAAGCTAATGCCATTAATAAATAAGTGACAAAATGACTGAGATAAAGAAACAATAGTTATAGATTACCAGTTTTTAAGAAAATCTTCTACTGCTTCCCAGAAATCAGGGTGCTCATGACAGTCAGAGTGTCCACTTCCGTGAAGCGGTAATAATTTCACCCTGCTCTTATCAGCTACCTTTATCAATCTTTCGGCTTCGTGAAAAGGAACCGTTTCATC
>JAUVIX010000195.1 GCA_030592565.1 Chlorobiota bacterium | reverse complement strand
CTGAGCTTCCTGTTGCGCCATAACAGCACCGGAGGCTAATAAGGATAGTGCAAAAACACTTGCGATATATATTTTAAACTGACTTAAATTCATTTTAAAAGGTCGCTAAATTAATAAAAAAAATTAAAAGCAAAATATAACAAGTTATTTTACTTAAAAATGTTATAATTTTAAAAAAATCAAATATTTTTATTACATAAATTATTATTGTAATTGTTAATAACTATTTTTTCTCCATTTTCCTAATTGTAAAACAAATAACGTTAAAATTTGAGAATTAGTTTATAAGAAAAAAAATCAAATAATAATTCTTAATTTTAAAGACATCAAAATTGTTGAAAAAGTTGTATTGGATTTTTTTTTTACTTATATCCAATAAAATTACTTTTGCGCACTTTTATATTTAACAATAAATATCTGATAAAATGGCATTTTTAGTAAAAGAGAAGTTATTCTCAAAGAAATGGTTTGTTGCCTATAGTCTTATTGTGATAGGATCATTTATCCTTTCAACAGCCTTTGTGTTATTTATAACACCATATAAGTTTGTTCCCGGAGGTGTTTATGGTATATCAATCATTCTTCATTATTTATTGGGGACCCCTGTCGGATTGATGGCTTTGGTGTTTGATATACCATTAACTATATTAGGTATTAAAATTCTGGGGCCACGCTTTGGAATAAAAACAGTAGTCGGTTTTGTTTTAACTGCAGTGTTTGTGGATACTTTGACCTTCTTTTGGGGTGTTGAGCCACTTATCAAGGATGACGCCCTTTTATCTGCTATATTCGGTGGCGTTTTAAGCGGACTCGGACTGGGGTTGATATTTAAATCAAAAGCCACCTCAGGCGGTACAGATATTATAGCAATGATATTTGCTAAATATACGCATATGCCGATAGGTCAATTAATGGTCATTGTTGATTCTGTAATTGTATTTATTGGATTTTTCTTTTTTAAAGACTGGAAAATTCCATTTTATTCACTTATAATAATATATATAACAGGCAAAGTTATTGATGTTGTGCTTCAGGGTATAAACTATGAAAAAAGCCTGTTTATTTTTTCGGAAAAAACGGAAGAGATCAGGGATAAAATCATAAATGACCTGAACCGTGGCGGTACTTATATAAATGGGAAAGGAATGTATAAGGGAAAGGATAAAACAATAATATTTACCGTAGTTAATCCAAGAGAGCTCGCTATTTTAAAAGATTTTATACAAAAAATTGATCCCTATGCATTTGTAACTGTAATGAATGCAAGTGAAATTCTTGGTGAAGGGTTTAAATCTTTAAATGAAAAACTAACCGATTAATGTTATAATTTTGGGGGATAAAAATATTTAATCTTTATTCGATGCAACATTTAAAATACAAATGTCCAAAATGTGGGAATAAGCATTTTGAGACCGGCGAAATGAGAGCTACTGGTAGCTTTGTGACAAAATTGTTTAACATTCAGAATAAGCGATTTACAACAGTAACCTGCAAGCAGTGCAGATATACCGAACTCTTTGCCGCTAAAAGTAGCCAGATTGGTAATGTTTTGGATTTCTTCACAAATTAATTCTATTTTTGCGAAATGGTAAATAACGAAGACCGATTCAAAAAGATAATTGCCCATGCCAAGGAGTATGGGTTTGTTTTTCAGTCGAGTGAAATATATGACGGACTGGCTGCTACTTACGATTACGGACAGTATGGTGTTGAATTGAAAAACAATATTAAGAATTATTGGTGGAAATCGATGGTGCAATATCACGAAAATATTGTGGGAATTGATGCTGCAATTTTTATGCACCCCACCACGTGGAAAGCATCAGGACACGTTGATGCATTCAACGACCCTATGATAGATAACAAAGATTCGAAAAAACGCTATCGGGCTGATGTTCTGGTTGAAGATCATATTGCAAAGATTGAAGGCAAGATACAGAAAGAGGTTAAAAAGGCCGCCAAACGATTTGGCGAAAGTTTTGACGAGCAACAATTTCTTTCAACAAATCCCAGGGTTCTGAAATATCAGAAGCAAATAGAGTCAATTAAAAAACGCCTCTATTCGTCTCTGGAAGATGAAAGGTTGGATGATGTAAAAAGACTTATCGAAGAGCTTGGAATTGTTGATCCAGTATCAGGTTCGAGAAACTGGACGGAAGTAAGGCAGTTCAATCTGATGTTTTCAACACAACTCGGTTCGCTGAGCGAAGATGCAAACAAGATTTATCTCAGGCCTGAAACTGCCCAGGGAATTTTTGTGAATTATCTGAATGTACAAAAAACCGGAAGAATGAAAATTCCATTTGGAATTGCTCAAATGGGAAAAGCTTTCAGAAACGAAATAGTGGCTCGTCAGTTTATTTTCAGGATGCGTGAATTTGAGCAGATGGAGATGCAATTCTTTGTCAGGCCCGGTGAGGAGTTGAAGTGGTTCGAATACTGGAAAGAACAAAGGATGAAATGGCACCTTGGTATGGGTATCCCTGCATCTGAATACCGCTTTCACGAGCATGATAATCTTGCTCATTATGCAAATGCTGCATTTGATATAGAGTTTAATTTCCCAATGGGATTCAAGGAGCTGGAAGGAATACATTCACGGACTGACTTTGACTTGAAATCGCATCAGGAACACTCCGGTAAAAAGATTCAATACTTCGATCCGGAACTAAATGAAAGTTATGTTCCTTATGTTGTTGAGACATCAATCGGACTCGATCGAACCTTTCTGGCAGTATTAAGCTACGCTTATACCGAAGAAAAGCTGGAAGACGGTTCCGAGCGTGTTGTTTTAAAAATCCCACCATTCCTTGCTCCCATAAAAGCAGCCGTGCTTCCATTGGTTAAGAAAGATGGCCTGCCTGAAAAAGCTCTTGAAGTTTTTGATGGACTAAAGTACGACTATCTCTGTTTCTATGAGGAGAAAGACTCAATTGGTAAGAGGTATCGCCGTCAGGATGCAATTGGAACTCCATATTGCATTACCGTTGATCATAAAACTCTGGAAGATAATACTGTAACCATCAGAGAGCGCGACACAATGAAGCAAGAAAGGGTCGGTATTGATAAAATTTCGGAAATTATTAGTACGAGACTGAAAGAAAAATAAATCACTTTATGAATCCAAAATCATTTTGTTTCAATAAAAGCCGGATCAAAGCTTTTGTGTTGGGCGCGGACCCAACAAACTTTTCTAAAGATAACAAAAGAGTGGAACTGACCTATGCTTTTGGTATAGGTCAAAATCCGAATTATTTTCGTGTTATACTTGATAACATAAGTCTCTTAGGTATTCACCTTGAAGATGTATATATTCAAAATCTTGTTCCTGAATATCAGGAACAAGAGACAGGAAAAAATAAATTATTCATTGAAAAAGCGAAAAAAAGTGCAAAACTTATTGCAGGTGAATTTAGTAAAGTTGATTCAACAAGAAAAATTCCAGTATTTTTAACAGCAGAGGATATATATAAAGCAGTGATTACAAATAAGGAAAACATTTTTTCTGCTGAATCAATCTACAATCTTAATGTTAATATTCCCATAAAGGCTTCATTGAATTTATTGGGCAGGCCGTTGATCCCACTTTTCAGACATGAAAAATATGGCCTGTCTAACTGGCCAGATTATGTTAATCGTATAGAAAAGATTTTCTAATCTACTAGACTCTCGCAAATATTAATTTGAAATGGTATTTGGGAAGAGCCTTTAGTAATTGTTTAATATCTTTTCTTTTGTATGTTTTTATTTACTTTTGTTGGAAAATATATTCGATATTATGCCTGACACAAAAAAACTTTTCCTGCTCGATGCTATGGCCTTGATTTACCGTGTCTACTTTGCTTTCAGTAAGAACCCTCGTATCAATTCTAAAGGGCTAAATACCTCGGCTGTTCTCGGCTTCGCCAACACTCTTTTTGATATTTTAAAAAATGAGAATCCAACTCACATTGGGGTTGCTATCGACACCATTGCACCAACTGTCAGGCACGAAGCTTTTGCAGATTATAAAGCACAACGGGAAAAAATGCCTGAAGACCTTGCTGCTTCAATCCCTTATGTCAAAAAACTGATTGATGCCTTTAACATCCCGCTGTTATTCGTAGATGGATATGAAGCAGATGATGTTATCGGAACCCTTGCTAAAAAAGCCGAACAGAATGACTTCATTACCTATATGATGACTCCTGATAAGGATTTTGGGCAGTTAGTGACGGATAAAATATATATGTACAAGCCTGCACGAATGGGAAATAAAGCAGAAGTGCTTGGGATAAAGGAGATATGCGAAAAGTTTGAAATAGAAAGGCCCGAGCAGGTTATTGATATTCTCGGACTCTGGGGCGATGCCTCCGATAATATTCCCGGAATTCCTGGTATTGGTGAAAAGCGGGCAAAAGAGCTTATTCAACAATTTGGCAGTGTCGAAAATGTCATTAACAATGCAGATAAGCTGAAAGGAAAAATGAGAGAAAATGTTGAGAATTTTGGGCAGCAGGGTTTACAGTCGAAGCAGCTTGCCACTATAATTCTTGATGTACCCATCGAATTTGAAGAGGAAAAGCTATTACGTAAAGGGCCAAACGAAAAGAAGTTAAGGGAGTTACTTGATGAACTTGAGTTCAGGAATTTTGCAAAGAGATTTTTTACCGACCTGTCATTGAACAAAAACGATGACGCTCCGCAAGCCAACCTGTTTGGAGATTCGGAGGAAGATGAAAAATCAATAATTAACGATCTGTCAAATACCCCGCATACATATTATCTTACTGACACAAAAGAAAAAAGAGCTGAATTGATTGAGAAGCTTGAAAAGACAAAATCCTTTTGTTTTGATACTGAAACGACAGGACTTGATGCCAACAATTCGGAACTTGTTGGAATTTCCTTCGCTATTAAACCAGAAGAGGCCTGGTTTGTATCCTTGCCCGAAAATTATAATAACTGTCTTGAAATAGTTAAAGAGTTTAAGCCTGTTCTTGAAAATGAGAAGATTGAAAAGGTAGGCCAAAATATTAAATTCGATATTTCTATTCTTAAATGGTATGATACCGATGTAAAAGGAAAGCTGTTTGACACAATGCTTGCCCACTATCTCCTGGAACCCGATATGAGACACAATATGGATGTGTTGGCCGAAACTTATCTTAACTATAAGCCTGTTCCTATAGAAGATTTAATAGGAAAAAAAGGGGAAAATCAATTGAGTATGAGGTCAGTTGATATGGAGACCATTAAAGAGTATGCAGCGGAAGATGCCGATATAACTCTTCAGTTAAAGCTGGTTTTCGAGCCGTTGCTTGATGAAACAAAAACCAGAAAGCTGTTTGATGAGATCGAAACTCCACTTGTTCCTGTTTTGGCATCAATGGAGGCGGAGGGAGTAAAGCTTAACATAGAAACTCTTATTGATTATTCAAAACAATTGGAATCGGAGATTGATGAGCTTATAAAACAAATTCATGAACTTGCAGATGAGGAGTTTAATATTTCATCTCCAAAACAGCTTGGCATTATTCTCTTCGAAAAACTAAAGATAACTGATAAGCCCAAACTCACAAAGACAAAACAATATTCTACAGGAGAAGATGTTTTGCGCAAGCTCGAAAACAGGCACGAAGTTGTTAAGCTGATACTTGATTACCGATCGCTAACAAAATTGAAATCTACGTATGTTGATACTCTTCCTGCTATGGCAAATCCACGAACAGGGAGAATTCATACATCATACAATCAGGCTGTGGCTGCCACTGGTCGATTGAGTTCAAACAATCCTAACCTGCAAAACATTCCAATAAGAACTGAGAGGGGAAGGGAAATCAGGAAAGCTTTTGTTCCTCGAAATGAAAAATACACACTACTTGCTGCAGACTATTCCCAGGTTGAGTTACGTATAATTGCCGAGCTAAGTGGTGATGAAGGAATGATTGAAGCCTTCAGGACGGGTCAGGATATTCATGCTGCAACTGCATCAAAAGTTTACGGACTACCCATTGAAGAGGTGACCAAGGAGATGCGAAGACATGCAAAAACTGTTAATTTTGGTATTGTTTATGGAATTTCGGCTTTTGGGCTTAGCGAGAGACTAGGCATCCCCCGAAAGGAGGCAAAACATATTATTGATCAGTATTTTGAGAAATATCCAGGGGTTAAGAGATATATGGAAAAAACCATTGAGTTTGCCCGTGAGCACGGATATGTAGAGACAATAAAAGGTCGGCGGCGATACCTGAGAGATATAAATTCGTCAAATGCAATTGTCAGGGGATATGCCGAACGTAATGCCATTAATGCCCCGATACAAGGCTCTTCGGCTGACATGATCAAAATAGCAATGATAAATATCCATAAAGCTATTACCGAAAAAAATCTAAAAACAAAAATGATCCTTCAGGTACATGATGAGCTTATTTTTGACACTTTTAAAGATGAGTTGGATATAGTTCAACCGCTTGTCAGAGAGTTGATGGTAACCGCCATCCCGATGAAAGTGCCTGTCGTAGTGGATATGAACACCGGTAATAACTGGCTTGAGGCGCACTAAGGCATCCAAACTTCATAGAGGATATACGATGAAGATTAAAACCTCTAAGAAGTTTGGAGGACAGGTCATCAAAATCTAAATACCAAGCCAAAGCCGGTTGAAGTCATCTGAAATTTCAGATCAATATGATTATATGTTAAATTCAAATTGCTGTTGTATATATCAATGGCTTTACGCATATTACTGGTAAAACCTATCCGTATCGGGATTGAAATCACTATGAATGCACCACCAATTATCGCTCCTTTGTAAAAGTATGACGGGTCTTCCCTGTCAATAGAGATAATAGCAGTAAAACAAATAGCTATTGCCCCTGACCCAAAAAAGATATCGGAGGTAATACGATTTACATTTGCAAAACCAACATATTTACCTGCTTCTTCGTTTGTTATTAATATTCTTTTTATTTGAGGATAATATAGTTTCCTATCTTTATAGAAATAGGTAATTCGTCTTAAGCTCTTCACCATTGTTATGGAATCCGAAATGCTGTTTT
>JAUVIX010000183.1 GCA_030592565.1 Chlorobiota bacterium | reverse complement strand
GTGTGGTTCCTTTTGGTTCAGGTCACATCAACGATACCTACAAGGTTGAAACCTCAAACGAAAATTATATCCTGCAGCGTGTTAATCACCACATTTTTAAAAATGTTGAAGGGTTGACGGATAACATTGTTAAAGTTACCGGATTTATTGCAGAAAGACTAAAAAATGTTGATTCAGAAATGCAGGTTTTACAAACCTACAATAACTCAACAGGGAAATATTATGTTAATGATGATGAGGGGAACTTCTGGAGGTTGTTGAATTTTATAGAAGGAAGCCGGAGTTACGATCTCGTTGAAAACGATAACCTTGCTTACACAGGCGGAAAGGCTTACGGCTGGTTTGTTAGGATGCTTTCCGATTTTAAGGTTAACACTCTTGTTGATACAATTCCCAACTTTCATAATATTGATTTCAGGCTTGATAATTTCAGAAAAGCTGTTAAAGCCGATCCTGCCGGAAGGGTAGGAGCTATTCCCGATGAAATAAAGTTTGTTGAAGAGAGAGCTGATGATATGAGGAAGATATTAATCCTGGGGAAAGAGGGTGAAATCCCGTTGAGAGTTACTCACAATGACACTAAGATTAATAATGTCCTGTTTAATGATACAGGTGAAGCAATTTGTGTTATTGACCTTGATACTGTGATGCCGGGGTATATTCACTACGATTTTGGTGATGCTATCCGAACCTTTACAAATACAGCAAACGAAGATGAAAAAGACCTTAGTAAAGTTTCGATGAATATTGAATATTATAAAGCGTTTGCAAAAGGATTTTTGTCAGAAACGAAATCGGTATTGTTAGAAATTGAAGTAAAATATCTCCCTTTTTCAGCATGCCTGATGACATACATTATCGGGTTGCGTTTTCTTACCGATTATATTGAAGGCGATGTATATTACAAAACTAAATATCCTGAGCACAATTTAACACGCGCCAAAGTGCAGTTTCGTTTAGTAGAGAGTATGGAGAAGCAGTTTGGTGAAATGGAAGAGATTTTGCAATACTGTAACGACTATAAATAATTCATAGCTTATGTTGAGAATTAAGATTCTTCCGGCAGCACTTTTTGTCTTTCTTTCTCTTTCACTATTTGCACAGCCGGATAAAGAGGTTATCAAAGGTATTGAAGCATTTCAAAAAAAGAATTACAAACTTGCATTGCAAGAGCTGGATAAAGCGCTGGACAGCCTTGTATTTCTTTCATCGGATGAAATAGCTTCGGCCTATCTTTATCGCGGAAAATCTTCCATTGAGCTGCTTTATAAAGCTTCACGTGAGAACAACACAAATGATATCGCACTCTACAAGAATGCTTTTTTTGATGCTTATAGCGATTTTCAGAATGCTTTAAAATTTGATACAGATGTTTATAAGTATGAGATAAAGAAGGAAATTGATGATTTATATGAGCCATTACTTCAATCAGGACTTGCTCAACTAAATGCGGTTTATGATGGTAGTTATGACCCTGATAATGCTAATGTGGCTTTAATGTTTGCCGGAGAATGTCTTGTGATAGCATTGCAGATTAAAGAAGATTATGTTGCTTTCGACCTTCTCGGTCAGGTTAATCTGGAGTTGCAGGATACTGTTAAGGCCTATAATTATTTTTTGAAATCAAAAGTGCTTTTTGAGAAAAACGGCTCCCAAACTCCTGATTTGCTTGTGGGATATATCTATTACAGACTGGCACAGATTGACCTGAACCAGATGAAAGATACACAACGTGCTCTCAATTTAATAAAAGAGGGGATTGATGTTGTAGAATCGGAATATATAAGAATTGAATCTGCTGCTTTACCTCCTGATCAAAGGGCTGATTATCTTCAGCTATATAATAGTGTTATGCTGGATATGGAAAACCTCAAGCGCATTATCTACCTTGATTATCCGGAGTATAGCGATGAAGGGGTTTCGGAGTTTGAAGAATCATTAAGAAAATCGCCAGACAATTATGCAACGTTGATAGCTCTTGCCAATCTTTTAGAAAATAGTGACATTGATAGTGCTATCTCGGTGTATAGGAAAGCAATTGAAGTGGAGTCAACACATGAAGTTGCCTGGTTTAATCTTGGTGCTTTATATTACAATATGGGAGTTCAGTTAAATTTAAAGGCAAAGTCAATGAATGATCCTGATTCATCTGTCTATTACAATAAGGAAGCTGAACTGAAGTATGAAAATGCACTGCCTTTCCTGCAAAAGGCATTTGAGATAAATCCCAATTCGCTGGAAACTATCCATGCTTTGAAACAGATAAGTCTGAAAACATACCGCTATGAAGAATATGATCTGTATGACGCATTGGAGAAAAAAATCAGAGAAAAAGGGAAATAGTATTTGATACTCCTTATCACTTATTGATAATTTTTGCGTTGATTTGGGTTTTGATATTTGAAATTTTATCTAATCCCTCTCTCTTTTTTTATCTGATTATAAGCAGCATTAACCTTTTGGAATTTTTCTTTGGCTGCTTTCTGAAATTCTTTTCCCAGGTGGCTAACCTTATCAGGATGATATTTTACAGCCATCTTCCTGTATGCTTTCTTGACTTCTTCATCACTTACATCTGCTGATATTTCAAGAATCATGTAAGCACTGTTAATATCCTTGTAAAACATAGCTTTAACAGAAGAGATATCTGATGCAGATATGCCAAGATAACCGCTGATCCGCTCGATCATATCCACTTCCAGTGCATGAATATGCCCATCGGCCATAGAAATTCCGAAAAGATAATGCAGTAGTTGAAGCTTCGATGAGTAATCCATATACTGCTTTATCTGAGATGAAACAGCCCGCAGGTCAATCTCCTTTTTAAGTAGTTCGCGAAGCAACAGAATATTCTCTTTCGCCAACTCATTGCCAAACTGTTGGGTAAAGAATTGCTTTACAAAAGCCAGTTCTGACTTTGTAACTTTATTGTCCGCTTTCATTATTGCAGCAGACAACACAATTAAACTGGCAGCAAAATCTCCGGGGCGAGTTCTTTTTACATCACCATCAATGTAAGGCTGTCCTTCTCTATATTGAAAAGTGCCACCTTGCATTCCGTCATACATTGAGCCGAACACCATCCCAAGCAAACCGCCAATAGGCCCACCAAAAGCCCAACCTAGACCAAGTCCAACCCATTTACCGTATTTTCCCATAAGTATTATTTTGCTATTGAAGGAGCCTCTCCTGTTAATGAAGCAAGAAAAGTTACAATCTCTTTTGTTTCTTCATCCGAAAGATCTTTGTTAAGTTCAACCTTAGCCATTATTTTTACTGCGTCGTCTAGTTTTTCAACACTGCCATCGTGAAAAAAAGGATAAGTTTTATCAATATTTCTCAACGTAGGAACTTTAAACATATATTTATCAGCCTCATTTTTTGTTACCATCATTCTTCCTTCGTCAATCTCCCTACTATTAGTGTACTCCCAATAATCACCAAAAAGGCCGAACTTTTGATACATATTTCCCCCAAGAAGAGCTCCTGCATGGCAAGTTGTGCATCCAACATCCATATAGGTTTTTAATCCTTTCTTTTCTTCTGAACTCAGTGCATTCTCATCACCTTTAAGGTAACTGTCAAACCTTGAAGGAGTAATGAGTTCACGCTCAAAAGCTGCAATGGCATAGGTTATATTTTTAAAAGTCAGTGGTTTTTCTTCATTTGGAAATGCTTCTGTAAACAATTGCTGATACTTCTTATCAGTGGAAAGTCTCTTTACCAGATATTCCTCAGAGGGGATATTCATTTCAACAGGATTCAGAATTGGGCCTCCAGCCTGTGCTTCCACATCTTTTTCACGTCCGTCCCAAAACTGAGTGAAGTGAAATGCTGAATTGAAAACAGTCGGGGAATTTCTGGTGCCGTTGTTTCCTGCATCCCCAGGAGATGTTGGTAGATTATCCACACCATAAGTAGCAAGGTTATGGCAGGAATTACAACTATTGTTTCCCTCAAGTGATAGTCTTGTGTCGTTATAAAGTATTTTTCCAAGCTTGACTTTAGGAACAGTTACTTTATTGTCAGGGTTGTCTGCAGTTTCAGGAAGTACGGCAAAATATTTCTGAGCTTTTGTCAGGACTTCATCCTTTGCTTTTGTGTTTTTTGTGTCAATTGCATTTTTGTCAGTAGTCTGATTGCATCCGAAAACGATTACAGACGAAATAAGAATTAATAAGAATTGCTTTTTCATAATAGCCAGATTTAATGATTATATGTTTCGTGCAAATATAGTGTTATAATTCAATCTCCTTTTCTGTGAACTTTATTCCAAATGATTCGAGTTCTTTTAAAATAGGCTCATAGATATCTTTGGTAGTAGGTAATCTAACACCTGTAGATGTAATTTCTCCAGTAAGAATTAGTTTTGATGCAATAGCAACCGGATAGCCAACAGTTATAGCCATTGCTGTGCATATGCTATCCTGGCCTTCAACCGCCATTGATGATTCAATAATTTTTTGCTCACCATTCAGCACATAATCAAACCTGTGTTGCATCACTATCATATCTTTATCATCTTTATCAAGTTTCCACTTTTTTACCAGAAGCTTTTGCATAATCTGTGCAGGTGTAGCGTTCTTCAGTCCTATTTTTTCATCCTCAAATATCCCTAACCATCTAACCCTGTACATAAAAATGGAATCCTCTTCAAGCCCAACATACTTTGCGAATTTCTGCTCTACAGTAAGTACTTCTTCATATTTCAGGAGAGTGTTTATGAATTCACGATAGGTCATGTTTTCTGAGTTTTCAACAACGAAAGAGTCATCAGTAGCTCCAACATCAACCAATGTCTGCCATGTTTTGCTGAATCCAGGTCTTCTGATTGTCCCTCTATAGATAGTCGGGATATCTTCGAGTCCATAGATCGGCCTGTATTTCAATGAGTCGCGGTTGGGATAGTTTTCAAATTCACCATAGCCATTTATATGCATCCTTTGGCTCCGTGTGAAAACTTTATGGTAAGGAATATATTTATAGGAGTCGTGACTGATAAACTGTGCACCTCCCTGTCCGGCAATAACAACATTTCGGGGATTCCAGGTGAATTTGTAATTCCACGGATTATTATCGTATTTTGGTGCAACCAGACCGCCTGTTGATGATCTGAAAGCAGTTAACTCAGCCCCACTTTCTTTTAGCTCATTAATAACTTTCATTGCCGACATATGGTCAATTCCCGGGTCAAGGCCTATTTCATTTAGTAGAATAGTCCCATTTTCCTTGGCTTGCTGGTGAAATTCTTTAACTTCATCCGATAAATAAGATGCTGTAACCATATCTTTTTTATACCTTATGCAGGCTTTCGCAACAAGATAATGCATTCTTGCAGGTAGCATTGATATTACAAGGTCCGCCTCCCTGATATATTTTGCACGTTGTTTGTCGTTAAACACATCAAAGACAATAGCTTTTCCATTTGGACAATCCTGAAGACGTTTCTCAACCATCTCCTTCGAAATGTCTCCGACAGTAACTTTCCAGTTGTATTCTTCCGATCTTTCAGTCAGATATTCTATAAGGCAGGGTGTTGACAATCCAGCCCCAATGATGAAAATGTTTTTCATTCCCTGTGTTTTTAATTAATTTATAATAACTATCTATTTTATAAACTCCTTCATATATTCATAATCCGGAGTGAAATTTCCCTGGTGCAGTATCATTGATTTTTTTATTGGTCCAGGAATGTTAAGCTCTTCAAAAGATGCAGAATAATCAGCCTCTGCAATAGGCTTGAGATATTTTAAAAGCGCATTACTGAAACCTATTGACGATTCGCGTGGTAGCTCGCTGGGCAGTATATCTACAGCCATAACAAGAATTCCTTTTCCCTGGAATCCCATAGTCGCATTCTCTGTATCAGGATTAAAAACAAACACAGGGTCTTCAATTTCAGTTCCTTTATGTGTAATCTCAACTGAGCCGTCAGGGTCGCATGTTACATCTCCGATAACTGTAAGCTTTGGAGTCTCTTTGCTAAAAGCTTTCTTAACCCACTTTTTTGTGACTATTCTGGGGTATCTTTCGTCCCAGTACATACAATTCATCAAGATGGTCAGGTGAGGAAGGTACTGCTCGAAAACTCCCTTGTATTTTTCAGGATGTTTGTAGTAATCCTGCAATTCAAATTTATCATCTTCTTCCTTTGGAACCGACATGTCCCATTCCTTAAAAATAACTTTATAGAGAACATTGTTTGGTAGGTCATTACGTTCACTTAGTGTCAGTAATTCTTTCGGAGAAACCTCTTTAATTGGAAGAAGTGCCGCAATTTCCTGTGCACCGTTTGACACATTACCATAACCGGTAAACCCAATTGTAAGTGGTGTTAGCTCAGCCGGAAGTCCGTGCTCTGTAATCTCTTCTCCTACATCTGAAATCACTTTTTTAGCTTCCTCCAGTGAATTGTAATTGTGGGCTTGTTGAATCTTAAGAAATGGTGTTTTAATACCATATTCCATTAATCGCTGTCCCAATGACCACAAAGAGTTTATCATTCCTGCCAGTCCGGCAAACTTGCCAAAGAAAATAAGTCTTTTACCATCATTATCAGCAACCCTTTCATAGTCGAAAAGATTGATTTTTTTCTCTATCATTTTTTTTAACAAAGGCATATTGTATTCCTGCCCTTTGATAGTGTGTGAAAAGAAAATATAGGTTTTCCCATCTTCAAAATAATCTATGGGCATCTCCTTAACTCCAAAAATGACAGGTGCTTTTCTAACATCATCAACAATTTTTGCTCCTGCTGCAGTAAATTCTTCGTCAGTAAATATTCTTTTCGGAGAAGATTCAACTAATATTTCCAGTCCTTGTTGTTCGATCAGTAATTTAGCGTGTTCAGGTATTACTGCTACACGCCTCTCCATTACGTATTTATCCTCGTGACGGATACCTATTATATTATTCATTAGTATTATTTTTTATGTATTTAGATAATTTGACAAACATAAAGAAAAACATCATTATTAAAAGATTTTTTTTTAATATTTTTCCCATAAAATTTATATCTTTGCAGCCGGAATTTTATAACTGTTTTTAAAAAGAATTGTTAATTAATTATATTAAACCTTTCGATTAAATATTTCCAGGTTAGCCTGAACAATAATTTCAAAGGCAATGAGTTTTTCGGATAATAAATAGGAAAGGTGTCAGAAATAGAAATATTAAAATTATGGATTACAACACAAAAAGAGACAAACTGATGATTAAAGAGTACGGCAGAAATATTCAGCAGCTGATTAGGCGTGCTATTGAAATTGAAGATAAGGAGAAGCGTTCAGAATTTACAAAAATGATAGTGGCTGTAATGGGGACAATGAATCCTACTATTCGCGATTCGGGAGATTTTAGGCATAAATTATGGGATCATCTGTATATAATGTCAGATTTTAAACTTGATGTTGACAGCCCATACCCTATGC
>JAUVIX010000279.1 GCA_030592565.1 Chlorobiota bacterium | reverse complement strand
CTTTTGAACGCCATTGACATATATCTTCATTGCACTCATATTATAAACTGCCGCAATGTGAGACCATTGCCCAACAGTAAGATTTGCTCCATAGGTTTGGATGGATTGCCAGCCAATAGTATTACTATAAAAACCAAAAACAATTTCATTATCAACAAGTCTTACCTGGTATGGATGAGCATTATTACCGTAGTTTTTCGACATAAGACCCTGCATCCCACTTAAGGAGCCTGGCTTAAACCAGCACTCAAGAGTTATTTCATCCTGAATATCAAAGGCGCTCTCATCAGTAGCTTCAACATAATTATCAATACCGTTAAATTCAAGGGCTCTGTTTCCATACGAGAGTGAATAGACTGAAATATAGTTTTCGAGTGTAATTTCATCCGAACCAAACGAATTTGAAACCTCCAGGCTAACATCATAAGTGCCGGGGTTATAATACACTACTTCAGGGTTTTTTTCGGTACTGGTTGGAGGGTCGCCGCCTTCGAAAGTCCAGTTCCAGGAAGTGGCACCTCCGGTGGAAGCATCAAAAAACTGAACCGTGCCACCCTCACAAAGTATCGAGGTGCTCGAACCTATTCCTGCTGTTGGTGCATAAAACGGGAGAGTGAATGCTGTTGTCTTTATATTTCCAAAGGCACCATTAACGGATATGATAACATTATTATCACCATCAGTCAATGAGTAACTTCCAAAGAAAAAGCCGTCGGAATCTTTCATAATAAATGTATAACACCCGGCATCTGCATTTAGTGAAATATTGTATGTAGAATTGTTTCCATAACTGTCACCAGCTTGAATAACATTATTTTGTCCATCACGTAGTTCCCAGGTTGTTCCCCAGGCATTATCATCGGTTTCAAGATGAAGTCCGACAGGTAGAGCATACTCATCTGCACCTTCAAAGGTTCCTGTAGATGTGTTGTTTGCAGGATTTTCATCGGTTGTGCCATTTACAGCAGTAACTGTTATGACATATTCATTTTGATCTTCACCGTTATCAAAAAAGACTGCCGGAACATAAACATCCATTGCAGTATAAGGTCTCAGGGCATCACCTGTCCAGGAGTAAGATTCGGGTGTTCCGCCGTTGATACTTATTTGAAAAGTTATTGATGTTATATCCACGGAGCCGGTATTTTGTACTACGGTTTTAGAAGTTATATATGAGCATCCACTTTCGGGAAGTTCAACACTTTTGACAGCAGCATCATTAGCATATTGTATATTCATTAAAACAGGAATAGTACCATTAACAGTGGTCATTTCAACTTCCGAATCATTTATAAAACTGACTATTACAAGATCACCTAAACGAACAGGAACATCAATATAATCATCCGGAATTGTATATGTAAATGTATTGTCAATAAAAGTACCAGTTGTTGTTGGCGAAAGGTCAACGCCCCACGTATCGGTGAGCATATCGCGTAATACATGTTTATGCAGATATTGACCATCAGGTGTCAAAGCATCGGGATTAAACCAGCCACCCCATTGTGTACTTTTTATATTGCTTTGCAGCATAGCAACATTTAGTTTATTTGTGCTTTGCGGACTGTTGTTAGTGTAATAGGTCTCCACGTGTACTGTTAACTCACGGGTTTGAACATCAATCGTTGCTTCACATGCAACATTGACGTAAGAATCCTGCATCAGAACCTGATTACCATATCCTTGCCATTCATTAAGCTGATATAAATATCCGCTTCCCCAGTCGTGACGGTTCACCATTCCTGCAGGCCAGGAGTTAACATTAAAATATTCGCCCCAGGCATCACCAACAGCGGTTTGCAGATTTGGTTGACCAGCTCCGGGTATAGCATAATATCCCTGGTGAATTGTTATACCAAATCCATCGCCGGGATGTGCTGCCATAAATTGGGCAATTTCTTTGTGACCATAAGGGCAAAAGCCGCAGTTAACACCTGTAAAGTCTTCAATAAGGGCATTTTTCTTTTCAGGTGAAGTGCTAACAATTGTTTGAGCCTGAATACTCAAACTTGCAATTACAATGCTAATCAGAATTAAAATATTTTTCATAAGTATGATGTTTTAAATTATTACTATTTCGTTTTATTGCCTGCTTTTTTCGTTGAGGCCATATTCATATCTGCAATTTTTTTTAGTGCTTCATTTTGAATCTTTCTCTTTTCAATAAAGCGATCAAGATTTTCTTTATCTTCAATATCAGAAAGCTCTTGTTCTTTTATACTCTCTTTAATAGTAGTTTTTTTCATTTTTAATCAATTAGTAAATATTTTGCAAAATTTGTGATTAGAATAATGAAAGGCAACTTTTTTACCACTACAAAACCCTGCCTCACCCTTAAAATAACACATAGAAAAACATTACAATTCAAATTTTAGTAAGAAAAGTAATTAGGTTTGTTTGTGTATTGGTAATACTTAGTTTTTTACGAAGGCGGGTACGAGCCATTTCAATTGTAGAAGTTCTCTGGCCTGTTAATTCTGATATCTCTTTTGTAGTCATATTCAGGCGAAGAAAAGCACACAGACGTAGATCCTGAGGGGTCAGCTTGGGAAAACTGGCGAGTAGATTATCGTAAAACTCACTGTGAGTTTGATTAAATCTCAGCTCAAATTCTTCCCATTGTTCATCTTCCACAGCTTTGTTCAATTCTTTTGTGATTTTCCGTATTGCAATTTTTGTTTCATCCTTCACAGCCTCCTTCTGAATAACTTTTAACTTTCTCGCTATTTGCCACAGAGTATTGTTCTTTTTCATGATAGACATAACATTGGCTGTTAGCTCCTTGCTACGTAGTTCCAGACTCATCTCAAGCTTATCATTCTCCAGTTTCACCGAATTGGCTTTTATCCGCATCCGGCTTAGCATAAGTATTATGATTATTATGACAAAAATCAGGGAGGTCACCACAATGATAATGATCATATCTTTGCGCTGCTCTGCAATCCTGTTTTTCTGTTCTGTCTTATCCAATTCATACTGTAGCTCCAGCTTTGATAGCTCGGTTTGGCTCTCTTCAATATTCAGGCTGTCCTTAATTTGAAGTTCTAATATCTGATACTTATAGGCTTGTAAAGAGTCATTTTGTAACAAGTATATTTTATTAAGCAATGCTGCTGACTCATAAACAAATCGTTTAAGTCCGTAGTGTTTTCCGGCTTCTAATGTTTCTTTGGCAAAGGTTTTGCTTTTTTCTATGTTGCCAACTTCGAGATAATACTCAGCAAGAAATATTTTTGTACTTATAACAGAAGCTACATTGTCAAGCCCCTCATAAATCATCAAAGCTTCATTGTAGTAATAAAGGGCTGAATCATATTTTTCCTGTACCTGAAAGTAATATCCATAATTAAGATAATTAACACCCAGCATTTCCATATCATTGAGCTCCTTGTTTAGAATAATAGACTCACTAAGGTATTGTGCAACTTTTGAATTATCCTCTTTGATACCAGAAATAGCCGCCAAATTGTTTAATCCTTTAGAGATGCCTTTTGAATATCTTATCTCCTTTGCATTGGTAAGTGCTTTATTATAAAATTCCAATGCTTTATCATAATTACTTTGGTTATGATAAACGATCCCAATACTATTTAGGGCTTTAACCTTCATAATTTCATCATTGATTTGCTCACTCAGTCTGAGGCTTTCGTAAAACATCTCTGAGCTTTTATCATAATTGCCAAGTTGTGTATATATGAGACCCATTGAATAAAGCGCACGGAGTTGTTGTGATGGGTCTTCAAGTTGCTCTGCAAGAGCATTAGCTCTTACGGCATAATCCATAGCTGTTTTTAATTCTGTTTTATCAATGAATATTTCTCCAAGAGTATTTAATGATTTCAGTTCTTCCTGTCGGTTTCCGGTACTGACTGACAAATCTAATTCTTGCTGAGCAGATTCAAGGGATTTATCAATATTCCTGAATTTTTCATTGCGTGATATTTTTTTCAGTAACTCAATTCTTTTGGCCGGGTCATTTTCAAGTTCCAGCCTTAACTCAAGGCTGTCGGTATCAGATTGACCACCTGCACCCTGATGAAAAGTCAGAAAGATTATAAAAAATAATATAATGCGAAATATAATATTCATTAGTTTACAAAATTAGATAAAAATATCTACCTGTGTCTTGGAATATCAATCCCGGAAATTTTTCTATAAAGTTCGGTTGCATATAAGTCAGTCATTCCTGTTATGTAATCAAGTACAGAGAGTGCCTTCACGTAAGCCGAATCAGTATCTGCTGTAAACTGATTAGGGATTAGCCGTAGCAGTTTTTCATCCTTATTGTCAGGATTTTCCTTTAATACTGCCGGAATAAAAAGAGATAAAAGCTCTGATATTACATGATAACCTGCAATTTCAATTTCAAGCACAGTGTCGTGATTGTAAATTTCTTCATACGAAACCCGTGCAATTTCTTTTAGTATGGGATTGTCGTCTTCAATTGAGTCAACGAGAGAATTATTATATGTTCCTGAAATTATGGAGTTTGAGTTTTTTAGAAAGATATCTGCCGATTCAAGGGTGAGAGCATTTATGCATTTTGCACGCAGATAGGTGATGCGCTCATTCCTGTCTTCAATTTTTTCTAATGTTTTCCTGATCTTTCTAATGTTATCATCTTTATGGTTTATACTTTCTAATAACCTGATAAAGTAATTAGTAACTCTTGATTCTTCAATGATGCCCAGTCTTAGTGCATCTTCCATATCAAGAATCCTGTAGCAGATATCATCGGCAGCTTCTGTAAGATAGACAAACGGATGACGCTTATACACTATCGGATTATCAGACTCCCTAATCATATTCAGATTAGTAACAATCTCTCTAACGGTACCCTTTTCAGCCTGAAAAAAGCCATATTTCTTTCTGTGTTTAATCTTTTTGTCAATTGAGACAGACTCACAGGGATACTTAAGCAGAGAGGCAAGTGTAGTAATTGTAAGTCCGAGTCCGCCCGGTGCTTTTCCCCGAAAAGTATGGGTGAGGACACGAAGAGCATTTGCATTCCCTTCAAAAGAAGTGAGGTCAGACCATTCGGGAACACTGAAAAAGCTCATTAACTCTTTACTCTCAATTTGAAGTTTTGTATTATCCAAAAAATATTTTGATATAGCCTTCTCTCCTGAATGTCCAAAAGCAGGATTTCCTATGTCGTGTGCAAGACCGGCAGTTGCAACCACATTTTGAAGCTCATATTTATAAAAGGTTTTTGCCTCTTTTGTTATTCCAT
>JAUVIX010000017.1 GCA_030592565.1 Chlorobiota bacterium | reverse complement strand
TAAATTTTCTGGCAACGAGTGGTGGAATGTCCACAGTCAATAAATATTCATTTTTTAAATGTTCAGGTCTGATAACCTTTTGAATCTTTCCTGACTTATTAAAATACAATTCGAATATCACAGGTCTGAAACTTGATTTTCGCGCAAGTTTTGCATAATAGTAATCTTTTCTATCATAACGGGTTACTTTTTCAGCAATGATTAATTCATCATCATAATGATTTTCGTAAATATATTTCACAACAGGAGCATAAAGATCCTTTTCTTCATACTTAGCTCGCGTCTCGATCCATTTACCATCAGGGTAAAACTCTGCTTTTGTTTCCCTGTCTCTGTAAACAAATGATGCGATATATGCAACATCCACAGTATCATTGGGGTGTGGGTTTGTTGTCCATTGCACACCTGATGCTTTTGGGAAGCGTTTTTGCCATGCACTGATAACCTTCGCAGGAATATCCGTGTTTGGCTCATCAATACCAGGTGTCGTCATATCTTCAAATCCTTCGGGCTTTTTTATCTTTTGTAACCTCCCTGTTTTGTCAAAAAACAGTTCAAAGATTGCAAGGTACTTTTGTCCTTTTATTTTCTTGCCAACCTGAACATAATAGTAGTCCTGCTTGTCGGCTCTGGTTGCCTTTTCGGCAAGAATGACTTTGTCTTTTTTAAAATGCTCATTAACATATTTAGCCACAGGAGGGTAAAGGCTTTTTGGGTCCTGATCAACTACAGTCTGCACCCACTCTCCTTTTGGTGTAAACTCAGCATACGAAATTCTTCCTCTGAAAATACAATCGACTTTGTAGTTATCATCAACTTTGTCCCACGAAACATTTTGAGCCCTGGGGAATTTCTTGTTAAAACTTTTCTGAACTACTTCAGGAACATCGGCATCTTTGGGTTGCTGCGCAAAAGCAGTTAACATAACAACGCTTAGTACTATAATAAGTAAATTTCTCATCTTTACAATATGTTGGTTTATATTATATGTTAATATTTCGATTTTCTTATACTACTATATAGAAATAAGGTTTACTGAAAAATATTTTTTTTCACCTGTGATTCTAATATTCCTCAACTTTATACTTGTAAGATCCTTAAGTCTACATTACCTGCTTTAAATTATTTCAGGAATTTTGACCTCTATTACATTTCAATAGTCTCACTTCTGTCAGGTCCGACAGACACCATCTTCACAGGCACATTAACTTCATTCTCAATAAACTTAACATATTCAGCCAGTTCAGTTGGCATAATAGTTTTATCTGTAATACTGTTAATATTTGTTTTCCATCCGGGCTTTTCAATATAAACAGGGTTCAGATTTTCATATGAAGCTTCGAACGGGATGTAATCTATTAACTCGCCATTAAAATCATATTTTATTCCAACTTTAATAGCTTCAAAATCATTAAGTACATCAGCTTTCATCATAAACAGTCCAGTAACACCATTTAGCATAATTGAATATTTGAGAGCGGCCAGATCGAGCCATCCACATCTGCGTGGCCGACCGGTTGTTGAGCCAAACTCATTTCCATCTATACGTAGTTTTTTTCCATCACCCGATTCATCTTCTGTCGGAAAGGGCCCGCTTCCAACACGTGTACAGTATGCTTTAAAAATGCCAAAGACCTCTCCTATCCTGTGCGGAGAAATGCCAAGCCCGGTACAAACACCAGCAGTTACTGTATTGGAAGATGTCACAAAAGGATAGGTTCCAAAATCAATATCAAGCATAGTACCCTGGGCGCCCTCGGCAAGCATAGTTTTATTTGAATTCAGACTTTGATTGATAAAGTATTCACTATCAATTGCTGTTAATGTGCTGATTTTCTCAATAGCATCAAACCATTTTTCTTCATAATGTTTTAGTCCAAGTCCATCGAGCTTAAGGTTTTCATAATCAAATCCGAATGATTTAATAATTTGCAAATGTTTTTCTTTTAGCTCCCTGAACTTATTAAGAAAATCTGGGCGCTGGATATTACCTATCCTAATTCCGTTACGAGCTGTTTTATCAGTATAAGTAGGGCCTATACCTTTCAGGGTTGAGCCTATCTTATCTTTACCTTTAGCAGATTCGTAAGCTGCATCGAGCAAACGGTGAGTGGGTAATATCAGATGCGCTTTTTTTGAAACAAGTAAATTATCACCAACTTCGATATTGTTGTTTACAAGATTTTCTATCTCTTTATTAATGATAAACGGGTCGATAATTACACCGTTGCCGATAATATTTAATGAATTCTTATTAAAAATACCTGAAGGGATTGTATGAAGTACAAATTTTTTATTGTCAAATTCAATAGTGTGCCCTGCATTTGGCCCTCCCTGAAACCTGGCTATTATATCATAATTTGGAGTAAGGACATCTACTATTTTACCTTTTCCTTCGTCGCCCCATTGAAGACCTAATAATACATCTGCTTTCATCAAAATATAAGTTTATTGTTGTTACCAAAATGAAAAGCAAATAAACAAAAAAAATGAATAGCTTTAATTTTCTGAGGCACCTTTTTTATGGCCATAGAAAGTCAACGAATGATGAGTGATGACAACATCAAGCTCTTTTTCAACAGTTTCCTTTATCTGCTGGACCCTGGGGTCGCTAAATTCAAGTACCTCGCCACCAACCAGATCGATGAAATGATCGTGCTGCTTAAACCTGTATGATTTCTCAAACTGGGCACAATTATTTCCAAACTGATGCTTTGTTACAAGGTTACAATCAAGCAACAGTTCAATAGTATTGTATAAAGTAGCACGGCTGACTCTGTATTTGTTATTTTTCATTTTAATGTAAAGAGTCTCAATATCAAAGTGGCCATCAGTATTGTAAATCTCTTGCAAAATGGTAAACCTTTCAGGAGTTTTTCGATTCCCCTTAGTCTCAAGGTATTCTGTAAAAAGTTTTTTCACATTTTCGATAGTTTCCGTATCAGAATTTTTCATCTATCTATTATTTTAATTTTTCAGCTTAAATATCAAATATGACTTCCCCATATTTGTTCAAATTTAAACACGGAGAAATGTCATTTTAATAATGAGGTAAAAATATGAAAATATTTGATTTTATTTGGAATTAATATAAATTATTTTTCAAGAGACTAAAAATTACTTTAACATGTGCTTAAAAGCAGCTATTCGCTCGACCTTTTTCACATTTTGGAGTTTTTTCAAATCACGTATTACATTATTCAGATTTTGGATACTGTAAACATATAGTAAAACATTGCCGTCAATAGTGCCTCCTTCAGAGTCAAGATGAAAAGATCTGATGTTCAAATGATGGATTTCGGTAATCAGTTTTACCACTTCATTGATAAAGCCCTGGTTGTCGATTCCACTGATTTTTATACCTGTCAGAAAACCAACAGTCTCCTTATCATGCCACTTGGTTTTGATTATCCGGTTTCCGTATTTCGACATTTGACTGATAGCTTCAGGGCAGTTAGTCCGGTGAATAATTATAGCTTCATCAGGTTGCACAAAGCCAATGATGTCATCACCGGGGATTGGATTGCAGCAGCTTGATATGTCATAACTGATTTTATGAACATTGTCGCCAACCAGAAAATCACTTTTGTTATCCTTAATCTCTTTTATAACTATTTCGGAAAGAGTCTTCTGATCTTCGGGTTTTGATTTTGTAAATGGCCTAGTAAAAAGGCTCAGCCACCCACTCTTAGTTCCTTCGGCACAACATGCTTTTATCTCCTTAAGTCCTATCAGGTCTTTTGCAATATCATAATGCAATGCAAGCTTACTCGCATAATTATATTTTTCCTGAAGCTGTTTGCAAACTACATTACTATCTTTGACACCAATCTGATCCAGATATTTTTTTAGTTTTTCATCTCCCTCCTTTGCAAATTTCTTCTTCTCTTCCTTAATGGCATATTTAATCTGGGTTTTTGCTCGTCCGGTAACAACATATTTAAACCATTCTTCTTTAGGAATCTGTTTTTGGGAGGTTATAATTTCCACCTGGTCACCACTTTTAAGCTTGTGATTCAGCGAGGCAAGCTGATGATTAACTTTTGCCCCGATACAGGTATTTCCAATCTCGGAGTGGATTGCATATGCAAAATCAAGAACTGTGGAATTTACAGGGAGATTTCGAAGCTCACCCTTGGGAGTAAAAATAAATATTTCATCCACAAAAAGAAACCCCTGAAACTCATCCACAAAATCAAGAGATTCCGAATCATTACTTTGCAGCATATAGCGTATTCGCCTGAGCCACCTGTCAATGTTTGAGTCGGTCTCAGAAGGAGATGAATTTTTATATCTCCAGTGAGCGGCAAATCCCTTTTCCGCAATTTCGTCCATTCTCCTGCTTCTTATCTGAATCTCTACCCACTTCCCGTCTTTACTCATAACCGTAGTATGCAAGGCCTCATAGCCATTAGCTTTGGGAATGGATATCCAATCACGAAGACGGTCAATATTGGGGCGGTAATTATCAGTAATGGTAGAGTAAACCTTCCAGCAATCCACCTTTTCATTTTCGGGTTCGGTATCAATAAT
The DNA here is from genome assembly GCA_030592565.1 of Chlorobiota bacterium. GTDB lineage: Bacteria > Bacteroidota > Bacteroidia > Bacteroidales > JAADJA01 > JAADJA01. The sequence continues at coordinate 14,764 of JAUVIX010000017.1, read as the reverse complement.
AATCCTTACTGCAAACAGGTCGTAAACCTCTTCAAGTGGAATCTCTTTCCTTTTCATTTTTTCCCAGATGGAGAATGCCGACTTATTTCTTGAAAAGATTTCGTATTTAAAATTTTGCTTGCTCAGAGATTTCTTTATAGGATAAATAAACCGGTTAATAAAAAGTTTACGGTCCTTTGCTGTTTCCTGAAGTTTTTCGGTAATTGCTCTATAAATTTCAGGCTCAGTATATTTTAATGAAAGATCTTCGAGTTCGGTTTTTATGGCATATAACCCAAAACGGTGGGCTAACGGTGCATACAACATCAGAGTTTCGGATGCAATTTTAAGCTGTTTGTGCTTAGGCATTGCATCAAGGGTTCTCATATTATGCAATCTGTCAGCCAGTTTAATTAAAATAACCCTGACATCGTCAGAAAGTGTCAGAAACATTTTCTTAAAGTTATCAGCCTGAATTGAAGTGGAGTTTTTGTCAAAAATACCTTCGATCTTAGTTAGTCCGTCGATGATTTTTGCCGCTTTTTTGTCAAAAAGATTTTCAATATCAGAGAGAGTATATTCGGTATCCTCAACAACATCGTGCAACAATGCACAAATAATGGAAGTTTTTCCAAGTCCGATTTCAGAAGCAACAATACGGGCAACTTCAACAGGATGAATAATATATGGTTCACCACTTTTTCTGCGCATATCCTTATGAGCCTCAGCAGCAAAATTAAAAGCCTTTCGCACTAATGCCCTGTCTTCCGGACGGTTAGGCTTCCATGCATGAAGCAGCCTTCGGTAATGATTAACTATCAGACGTCGTTCTTGTTCTGGACCCGGCTTTACCATATTCACAGAAATTAATGGAAAATTTCACTACAAAATTACAATTAATATTCAGAAATAATTAATTGTTTTATTATTGCTTATAATTCAATATTCCTTTTTTTGAATCGTTAGTCAATTTAAGGAATAATAGTTGTATTTTTGGTTCCCTTAAATTTTGGTTTTAAGAGGTTGGTTTATGATACGTATTTTTTATACTATTTTATTCGTCGTTTTACTCTCATTAAACTCTTTTGCGACACATGAAAGAGCAGGTGAAATTACATATAAGCATATCAATGGATTAACCTATGAGGCTACAATAGTTACATATACCTATTCACCAAGTCCGGCTGACAGACCTGAACTAGAGATAAAATGGGGCGACGGAACATATTCAATCCTTCCCCGAAACAGTTATATCGACCTGACTCCAGTTATACGCAAAAATATTTATATCGGTCAGCATACTTACGCAGGTGCAGCTACATATATAATATCAATGGAAGATCCAAACAGAAATTATGGCGTTATAAACATACCAAATTCTGTAAATATTCCTTTTTATGTTGAGACAAAACTTGTTATTAATCCCTTTTTGGGGATTAATAATTCTGTTCAATTGCTTAATCCTCCATTGGATTATGGCTGTGTGAATAAATTATATGTACATAATCCTGCTGCCTATGACCCTGATGGAGACAGCCTCTCATATAAACTAACGATCTGTAAAGGTTTCAATGGGCAAAACATACCGGGATATACTTTTCCACAGGCTTCAAGCTCTTTTCATATTGATAACATTTCGGGTGACCTTGTTTGGGATTCCCCAATTCAACAGGGAGAATATAATGTAGCTTTCATAGTTGAAGAGTGGAGAAGCGGGCAACTGATAGGTTTTGTTGTGCGTGATATGCAGATTCTTATTGATGCTTGTAGTAATAACCCTCCCGAAATATTTACTATCAATGATACATGTGTTGAAGCAGGAGATACTCTTACATTTGAGGTTAGAACTTATGATCAGGATAATGATAAAATAACACTAACCGCAACAGGAGGCCCGTTTTTAGTAAATCTTTCTCCGGCAGTGCTTGACCCTGATCCATCTGTTGGTTTTGGAGCAGATACAGCAATATTTTATTGGGAAACCAAATGTTCGCATATCAGAAAAAGTGCTTATCCAACATATTTTAAAGCTATTGACAACTCTACACCTGTAAATCTTACGGCTTATAAAACAGTAAATATTCTGGTTGTAGGACCAGCGCCAGAAAATCCTGAGGTTATCCCGCTGGGAAATTCAATAATCCTTTCGTGGGATGAAAGTACCTGCCAGAATGCGACAGGATACATTATTTACAGGAAGCCGGACTTTTACGGATTCCAGCCGGGGCCATGTGAGGTAGGAGTGCCGGAATACACGGGCTATAAGAAAATTGCAGATATAGGCGGTATAGAGAATACCTCATATAATGATGATAATGACGGGGCAGGATTAAATCACGGTATTGTGTATTGCTATATGATCACCACTGTTTTTGGTGATGATACGGAAGGTTATGCTTCTGAGGAAGTATGTGCACAACTGAAAAAAGATTTGCCTATTATCACAAATGTTAGTGTAAATAGTACAGACACTGAGACGGGTTCTATTTATCTTGCCTGGTCGAAACCAACAGAAATTGACTATACACAAACACCCGGGCCGTTCCAGTATCAGGTTTACAGGAAAAGCAGTGAGCCAGGCACAGATTTTATAAAAGTGCATACCTCAACCATTGATGATACGCTATATACTGACAATAACCTGAACACAAAAGACTTCAAATATTTTTACAGAATTGATTTCTATAACAACGATCCTCCTGACAACTATTTCAAAATAGGCTCGACTGTTATAGCGCCATCAATTTATCTTAGACTTGTGCCTTCTGATCAGATATTGACCCTCCACTGGAATGACAACCAACCCTGGATAAATTCAAAATTTGTGGTTTACAGGCAAAACCAGGCAACTAACAGTTTCGACTCTATCGGATATTCAACAGTCCCTCAATATGCAGACTCAGGATTATTAAATGGGAAAGAATACTGTTATCTTATAAAATCGGTGGGATACTATTCAGCTCCGGGAATGGTTGACCCGATAATAAATTTTTCACAGGAAAAATGTGGCAAACCTGTTGATAATGTTGCACCTTGTGCACCAATCCTAACGGTTGCTACAAATTGTGTACTCCTGAATAACGATCTGACCTGGATTTATCCCGATACCTGCACGGAAGAGGTGTTGATATACTATATATATTATGCACAAAATGAAAGTAGCGACTATGTTTTAATTGATTCCACAGTTAATAATGATTTTATTTTTGAGACCAATCCTCCGTCCATAGTTGGGTGTTTTACAGTTACTGCCCTTGATTCGTTGAGAAACCAAAGTCTTTACAGTAATGTGGAGTGTGTTGACATTGATGAATGCGGCAGGGTCTGGTTTCCGAATGTGATTACTCCTAACAGCGACGGCTACAATGATTATTACCATGCTGATTCCATAAACTCTGTCCAAAATTTTAAGATTACCATATTTAACCGTTGGGGTACGATTGTTTATGAATCTGAAGACCCGTATTTTCAGTGGGATGGAAAAGATCAGGATAATAACAGGGATTGCAGCACCGGGACATATTTTTTCGTTGCAACATTTGCCGAAAATACACTAACCGGGTTGATAAACAGAGAGGTAAAAGGGTCTATAACGTTGCTTAAAGATTAAACTGTACTTCTGAGGTTGTTATTCGTTGAAGTATAATCTCAAAGAAGTTTATGGGAATTATGCGTTAATAATGAACAACAAAGTATTCATAATAACAGGCTCACAAGGCAGTGGGAAAACAACCTTTCTTACAAAACTGACAAAACACCTTAAAGCTGAAGGATTAACGGTTAGTGGATTCATAGCACACGGCTTTTGGAATAATAACGAAAGGGCAGGATTTGAGCTGGAAAATATTCAAACAGGAGAAAAAATTATACTATGTCAAACAAATCCTGCTAAGGGGTGGGATAAATTCAGAAAATTCTATTTTAATCCTGAAGGTTTTGCTTTTGGCAACAGAGTCCTTGATCCGGCAAATTTGGAGAAAACTGACTTCATTGCAATTGATGAGGTCGGGCCTTTCGAACTTAAAAATAGAGGCTGGGCGCAGGCAATCAAATTATTACTACACAATATTGACAAGCCAATGATCTGGGTTGTAAGAAAAAGTTTGATAGAAGAAATTCTATCCCATTTCAACATTAATGACTTTACAATACTTGATGTTAATGTGGCTGAAAATGAGAATGCTGAGCTTATTTCCAATCTCAGTAAAGAGATTAAACGCTAAAATTCATAATTGCCAGATTCTATTTCGTTTTTGGTTTTGATTCGGGTTCAGAAATATTATTTTTCCCCGTCACCTTATCAATTACCTTATCAACAGGATTTCGGTTATCAACCGAACTTTCGCCGGGGATTGTCGAAGGATTTCCATCACGCACGGCATTATACTGAGGTGAAAGAATTTCGATACCTGCTTCATTAAAGGCTTCAAGTATATTCTTATGAAGTTCAGAGTATATCAAAGCCATTTTTTTAGACTGCTTGGTGTAAACGTTTATTTCATAGTTAACATAATAATCATCAAGACTTTTCTGAAGCACGAAGGGTTTCGGGTCTTTCTGAACCAGGGTAGTCTTTCGTGCAGCCCTGAGCAATAGCTTATTTACAGTATCCCAGGGTATGTCATAACCAATGGTTACGGATGTATGTAAAATTAATCCAAGCTCCTTTGCATTTTGAGAATAATTCCATAAGTGCGTATTTATTATTGTAGCATTTGGAATAGTAACATATTCGTTTTTCAAGGTTTTGATTTTAGTAACCAATAGCGATTTTTCCATCACATCTCCCACTGTATCACCGACTCTAACTCTGTCTCCTAATTGAAATGGACGCATATAAGTAATAACAACCCCGGCAATAACATTTGAGATGGCAGATGTTGAGCCAAGAGAAAGTAAAACACCAAAAAATATGGAGACACCCTGAAAGGCTGCCGAATCTGAGCCTGGAATATGAGGGAACATAAAAATAAGAGCAAAGGCGTAAACTATCAATTTTAGCATATTAAGAGTAGGCTTTGCCCAATCTTTATGAAAACCCTTAATTGTTATATTATCATTTTCGTATTCCTCGGAAATAACACTTAGTATTCGAACTACATACCGTGCAACGACAAGGATAACTATTATAAAAAACAAGTCGGGAAGGAAATCAATCAACCCATGAACTATATACATTATAGGTTCGGAAATGTATTTATAGAATCCCTGTACAATTCCCCGCGTCCAGGGCATAAAACTGAAAAGTAAAGGTAAATAAAGGAAGAGTATCAACAGATATAATATGTATTTAACGATATTTGCCAAAAAGATAAAGAAATTATCAGGACCTCTTGGAACAAGATACCTGTACAGACTTTTCCTTTTTCTTTTTAACTTCTTATCGTAGTTATTAAGCTTTACGTTAATCCATTTAAAAAGTCTTTTAATAAGATAAAAGATTACTATTAATCCGACGAGGGTTAAAAGCGTTAAACCTATATTAACCAGCCAATTCTTAAATGAAATATTTTCAACCTTATCTTTAAGAGTAGCCTGGATTATCTCTTTATAGTTTTCAGCAAGATATTTTCTTGTAGTATTCTCAATCATTGCATCCTCATCACTGATACTCATTATAATAGTCTTTTTATATTGGATAAGTGATAATCCACTATGCTGAAAAGTACTAATTGAGTCAGTAGAAAACTCAAACTCACCAGTGATATCCTTAAGCTTTTTTTCAATAGACTGTGCCCTGTCTTCAGCTGAAAATGGACCCAGTCCATATTTAATCTGAAAAAGAGTATCTTCCATAAAAACCACATACCCGGCTTGATTTAATGAGTCAATCTTATTTATGGCCTTAACATTATTAGTACTATCCTGCGAAAATGAGAAATAGGATGCTAATAGAAATATGACAATAATTACCTGTCTGAATATCTTCATGAATTCTTAGTTCTGATTAAATTTCAACAAAAAATGACCAATTTGCCTAATATGTCTTGTATAACAATTTTTTTTAGCTTTAGTTTAAAACAATTTGTCAGGTTAGATACTCACTCATTATCGAAAGCAAAGCCTCTTTTTTCACAGGCTTTGAAACATGCTTGTCACACCCTGCTTTTTTTGATTCTTCAACATCTTCGACCATTGCATGTGCTGTCTGTGCTATAACCGGCAAATCTTTCCTCATCTTTTTTATTAGCGAAGTGGCTTCATAACCATCCATTACCGGCAATTGAATATCCATAAGAACAAGTTCAATATCAGGATTAACCTCACACATTTTAACAGCTTCTTCTCCATTGCCGGCCCGAAGAATTTTCACTCCTGTACTTTCCAGATAACTCTTCAATAATAAAAAACCTGAATTATTATCTTCAACTATTAACACTACCTTATTTTTCCAGTCCGGCCTTATTTTTTTTCGGCTTTCCGGCTTTATTTTATTATTTGTTACCTTGACAGGCTTAAAAGGAATGGCAAAGAAGAATGTACTGCCCTCACCCTCTTGTGATTCCACCTTCAAATCACCACTCAGCAATTTAACAAGTTTTTTTGATATTGTCAAACCAAGCCCTGTACCTCCAAACCTCCTGGTGTGACTATCCTCTATCTGCCTGAACCGGTTAAAGACAAGCTTCTGCTTACCCTCCGGTATCCCTATACCACTGTCGCGCACATAAAACCTGATTCTTGGTTTTTTTGCTTCAAGAATCACAGAATAACCAAATTCCACAAATCCTCTTTCTGTAAACTTAATTGCATTATCAATCAAGTTTGTAAGAATCTGTTTTAACCGGAACGGATCAGTGTATATTGATATATCACTATCAATATCAGGCTTTACAAACCTAAGATCAATATGCGACTTTTTCCCTGTTTTCTTAACATTTTCAAAAGTAGCATACAAATCAATGAACATCTCATCAATATTGCACCCGCTTTTAATAATCTCAATCTTACCTGCTTCAACTTTTGAAATATCAATAATATCATTGATTATATTGAGTAACAGATTGCCTTTGTTTATAATAATATCAATATATTGATCTGTTGCTTCCTTAGGTGTTGTCGGATCTTTCAGCAGCTGGGCAAATCCGGTAATGGCATTCATCGGAGTGCGTATCTCGTGCGACATATTGGATAAAAATGCCGATTTCAACCTATCAGACTCTTCAGCCTTCTCTTTTGCTTGTAAAAGTTTCTTGTTTATGTTGCGCAGTTCTGCGGTACGTTTTTTAACAAGCTCTTCAAGATGATCACGGTGAAGTGTAAGTTCTGAAAGGATATCCTTATATTCAGTGATATCTTTAACTGTTATTACAACTGCCTCAGGTTTATTAGAAGCATCATTAAGATATGCTGCGGATATTACACCGGGAAATTTTTCACCACTCTTTTTAATAAACTCAAGCTCATAATTACCCTCTAATCCTTTAGAAATTATTTTCGACATAAAATCTTCTTCACTCTGTTCCTTCATCAATAAAAGTTCATCAAACCTTTTTCTAATAATAAAACTTCTTGAATATCCTGTCATCCCAACAAAAGAGTCATTAACCAAAATAAATCTTCCTTTAAGGTCAATCACGAAAATACCATCCTGGGCATTTGAAATTATTGACTCTGTAAACTTTTTCGACTGTAAAAGTTCTCTCTCGGCAAGTCTGATCTTTACATTTTGAGCAAGTATTTTATCACTTTGTGTTATTACAATTTCCCTCTCTTCCTGATAGCTCTTTGTCATAAAAGAAGCAATGAACGCCACAAGCAAAATGGTTAAAATTGCTGTAAAAAACAGATCCCAATACCTTGATTCATCATCAAGATAAGGAATAACAGCATCGGGATGATTCATTTCATAAAAGATCATGAAAGAGACAGAGGCGATTGTGGCAACCACAGCAATTAACTGATGACTTCCTCTTGTAAGCACCATAAATAGCACCATTTCTGCTAATATAACATACAGAACTGGTCCGTTACTACCGGCATTAATAAACCACACATAAGTAAGGGTAATAATTGATAAAAGAATAAAAGGAATAATTAAACTCTTATATATTCTCTTTTTAATTGACAAATAATAAAATCCAATAAACAATAGTGAGATAGTTAATGTGGATATTGTCAATGAGAGATTAAAATCCAAAACTAAATTCAAAAAAGTAGATACAATACCTGCAACTCCACCTACAAGGCAGGCAGCATTAAAGAACCTGTGCTCAAGGCTGTACTGCTCCGGACTGCCTATTACAGACCTCATAAGTTGATCATATCTGTATTTATCTTTTACCACTGTTTAATATTTCCGATTATTACAATAATAATTACTTTTCTGAAAAGCCAACAATTATATACAAAAAATCTGAATTGACCAAAAAAAATAAAAATTATTTGCCAGATTGAATCATTTTGTTCGAAGTATTAATTCAATTTATATTTTTGTACAAAATAAAAAATGTTGAATTCTGACAAAAAAATAACAGGAATTATTCTGTCAGGTGGCAAAAGCAATAGGATGGGCAAGGAAAAAGGATTTTGCACTCTGTACGGAAAACCTTTGATTGAATATGCTGTTGATGTTTTGCTGGAGGTGTGTGATAATGTGATTATTAGCGCCAATAATAACAGCTACGAATATCTCGGACTTTCTGTTGTGAAGGATAGAGTTTCAGGTATCGGGCCTATTAGTGGCCTGTCATCTGCAATTCACTTTTCAGAAACAGATGATAATTTTATCTTGTCGTGCGATATGCCTTTTATTTCTGAGGAGCTTGTTCGATATATTATATCACACAAACTTGGATATCAGGCTGTTGTTCCAATGAACAATGGCTTTCCAGAACCTCTTTGTGCTTATTATAAAAAAGATGTCGCCCGGATATTTGACAAGTCAATTGAAAATGATATCTATAAAATTCAGAGAACGTTTAAGGATATTGATGTTAATTTTATTAATATTGACCCGAAAAAAGGTTTCGTCAACAGATTGCTATTTTCAAATATTAACACTGAGGAGGAGTTGAAGAGAATTGAGGGGCTCACAAAAATATAGTTAAATCCAATCTGGACGAAAGCCTTACAGGTTGAAAACATCAATTTATAGTAATTTCAAAACTACCTTATATAATTGCCATATAATCAATCCGATTACAGTACCAACGATTATTCCGGCAACAACATCACCCGGATAGTGAACTCCAAGATATATCCTGCTATATGCTATAACTGTAGCCCAAATGAAAATACTTATGGAAAAATATTTAATCTTTCCCCTCAGGAGTAAAGAAAGGAAAGTCGCTATAGCAAAATGATTGGTAGCGTGTGAAGATATAAAGCTATATTGCCCGCCACATTGTCCTTTTACCAGATGAATCAATCCTTCAAGTTCAGGGTTATGACACGGCCTGAGCCTCATAAAGACATTCTTGAAAAGATGAACGGAAATCTGATCGCTTGCAACAATTAGCAACACAATAGCAAGTAATATGTACAACATATCCTTTTTGTAATATTTGTATATCAGGTACAGAAAGTACAGATATAGCGGAATCCAAATCAGCTTATCGCTAACCCAATACATAACAAAGTCCCAAAACCCGTTATGTATCCCGTTCAGAAACAGGAAAAGCTGCGTGTCCAGATGTTGTAATGTTTCAAGCATACTTTTTAGTTCTATAGCTCTTTCGGATTTTAACGCCAGCCTTGCGGGTTAGCTAATCCGAAAGTTCTGTTCTAATAGCATTTGTTTTATATAATATTTCCAGATTAGCCTGCGCCTCAATCCATCGTTAAAATCTGGAACAGCTTTTTTTTGTTTATTCATATTTAAAAATATCTAAAAATCCTTTTTCTCCAGCATAATCTCTAGCCGAACTATATAAATAATCTTCTGGATATTGCACAATCTCAGCTTTTACAGGATTATTATGAATATAGTTTAATTTTTGCTCAAAAAAGTAAATCGTTTCCAATTCTTTTGCTTCGTTGCCGTCCTGCCAGAATTTATAATTATTATTTTTATTAACCTCAAATTTTTTAAGCATCCAATCTTTTCTGCTTTCAACAGCATTTCGTTTAATCTCTTTAATTATAGTTTGGCTTGTAAATTTTTTGAAGTCTCTTAAAAAATTTGACAAATGAAATCCTTCTTTTGTCCCCGCAATAAGATGTAAATGATTACTCATAAGACACCAGGAAAAAATAATTAATCCTTTATTCTTTTGACTGTATTCTAATGATTCAACTATAATATGTTTATAAATAGGTCTGGTAAAAATATCAACCCAATCAACTACGGTTAGTGTTAAAAAATAATTATATCCTTCAAAATTTTTATTTTTTATTCCCATAATCAATTCTCTTTAATCCATTTGCTCTTTCGGATTTTAACCCCGGCCTCGTGTGTTAGTTAATCCGAAAGATTTGTTACAATCACATTTGTTTTGTAAAATAATTCCAGATTAGCCATCGTCTTAATCCATCGTTAAAACCTGGAGCAGCTATACCGTTAATCATTTAGCTCATTCCATATCAAATCCTTCAATTCCATCAGACCTGTATTTGCAACAGATGAAATAAAAACATAAGGAATTTCGGGAAGATCTGTTTTTATCTCAGCTATTAGTTCTTCATCCAGGAGGTCTGATTTAGTGATTGCCAAAATCCTTGATTTGTCAAGAAGTTCGGGATTAAACTGCATAAGCTCTTTCATGAGAATATCAAATTCTTTCCTGATATCACTACTGTCTGCCGGCACCATAAACAGCAGGATTGAGTTTCTCTCAATATGTCTTAAAAACCGTAGTCCCAAACCTTTACCTTCGTGAGCACCTTCAATAATTCCGGGGATATCTGCTACCACAAACGATCTGGCATCCCTGTATCGTACTATACCCAAATTAGGAGTCAGTGTTGTAAAGGGATAATCTGCTATTTCTGGTTTTGCAGCAGAGATAACGGAAAGCAGCGTTGACTTACCTGCATTTGGAAAGCCAACCAGTCCGACATCAGCCAGTATCTTCAGCTCAAGAACAAACCACTCTTCCTGTCCATCTTCTCCGGGTTGTGAATATTTTGGTGTCCGGTTTGTTGGAGATTTAAAATGATCATTTCCCAAACCACCACGGCCACCTTCCAATAAGATATTTTTTTCGCCATTCTCAGTAATTTCAAATAATACTTCACCTGTTTCAGCATTTTTGGCAATTGTTCCAAGCGGAACATCCAGAATTACATCCTTACCATTAGCACCGGTTTTCAGGCTTCCACCTCCTGCACCTCCATGTTCAGCTTTAACATGTTTTGTGTATTTAAGATGCAGCAGTGTCCAGAGCTGTTTATTACCCCGAAGGATAATATGTCCGCCTCTGCCCCCATCACCACCATCAGGGCCGCCCCGTGGCTGGCTCCTTGACCGGAAAAAGTGTGCGGAACCTGCCCCACCTTTGCCACTCCGACAGTTTATTTTTACATAATCAACAAAATTGGAACTAGCCATATTCTTTTTTTTAAATGTGTCATCCATTATTCGATTGAGCCCGCAGGAACACCACTATTTTCCTCTTCAATCGGGAGTTCCGATTATTATAAGAAAAGGTGAGGTTAATACTATGCATTAATAATATATCATTATCAAATCACTCAATATCCTAACTGATAATTTTATATATATCAGGTAAATTTCTCCCTTGCCCGTTATAATCAAGTCCGTAACCAACAATGAAGTCATTAGGAATTTCAATCCCTAAGTAGTCAATTTTGTAATTCATTTTAAAGGCTTCCGGTTTAAACAGAAGAGTTGCTATTTTAACCTCTTTAGCTTCAAGTTTTCTGAGCTTTTCTGTAGTTACACCCATCGTAATCCCCGTATCGATAATATCCTCAACAATGACAACTGTTCTGTCATGAAGTACTTCATCAAGTCCAATAAGTTCACGTACTGTTGATGTTGTTTTTGTTCCGATATATGATGAAAGCTTTACGAATGATATCTCACAGGGGATTGATATTTCTTTCATAAGATCTGCTGCAAACATAAATGCTCCGTTCAAAACCACCAGAAACAAAGGATTCTTTCCCTCCATATCTTTATTAATCTGGGATGCAATACTCTTTACTGCTTTTGCTATCTCATTAGCATCTATGAATTCCGAAAATTCAAGTTCAAGTACTTTTACTGTTTTCATATTTTTATTTGTTCATATTTTTACAAAAATAACAACAAAGATTGTTCGTCAACCGAAAATATGTAATTTTGCTACGAATAATTGAAAATATGTGAATTATGATTCCAAAAGTAAGCATAATAATGGGTAGCACATCAGATCTTCCGGTAATGGAAGCTGCTGCTAAATTTTTTGATGAGATGGAAGTTCCTTTTGAGATGAATGCATTGTCGGCACACAGGACTCCGGAACAGGTTGAAGATTTTGCAAAATCGGCAAAAGAGCGTGGTATTAAAGTTATAATAGCTGGTGCTGGCATGGCTGCTCACCTTCCGGGAGTAATTGCTGCTATGACTCCTGTTCCTGTTATTGGTGTTCCTATTCGGGCAACTATGGAAGGGATTGATGCTCTTCTGTCAATTGTTCAGATGCCTCCCGGAATTCCGGTTGCAACTGTAGGTTTGAACGCTGCAAAAAATTCTGCAATCCTGGCTGTTCAAATGCTTGCAATGTGTGATGATGCTCTTTTTGAAAAATTTGTTGCATTTAAAGAGGATCTAAAGGGAAAAATTATTAAAGCAAATGAGGATTTATCAAAGGTGGAATTTAAATTTAAGACAAATTAGTTTCTCTTGCCACTAAGTCACCAAGGCTCGAAGGTTCACTAAGTTTTTTTGTGTTTCTTGGTGTCTTGGCTCCGAAAACTTTCGGAGTTGTGGCTGAAAATAGTGTCTTGATAAAATCTTGCTGTCTTTCTTTTACAATAGCTTCTTCATTTCCAACAGATTAATAATTGAAGCAACAATTTCACTTTCTTTTAGTGTTTTTCTGTTAAAAGTCATGTCAAAGATGGAGATATCAGTATCAAAGCCCATAAAGGTGTCGATAAGGAATTTGCGTTCCTTGTCTATTTCGAGGATATACTTCAGAGCTTCGCCTTTTGTTTTATGATAGCTATGGCTAATCCTTTCAGCGCGCCATTCAATAGGGGCCGTAAGTTTAATATGTAATGATTTTGGATTGTCAGCAGCGAAGGCAACACCGCCCCGTCCTACTATGATAACATCGCCGGTTTTTGCAATGTTTCTTATAACCTCAATTATTGTTTTTCGAATCCTTTTATCGCTCTTGTAATATCTTTGCGACATTGCCCCAATAATTTCATCCATCACAGTCTTCTTTTGTGACTGAAAGACATATTCTATTTTTGAAGGTGACAGGTCAAGTGCTTTTGCCGATTCTTCAAGAATAGTTTTATTAATCCATTTCCATTCCTTGTTGATTCCGGCCGCCTTATTCCTTTTTGTCAACTCTGTAGATAGTTGTCTGGCTATGTTATTTGCCATACATCCGAAATCTCTTGAAATTGAAATGTAAGGCCCGGGCTTTTCTATTTTAATCTTTTGGTCGTTAATAATATCGTTGAAGTATTTTTCAAAAACATTTCTCCAGGGATAATCGGAATAGCGATGTTGTGCACTCATTTTTCCTCCTTTTTTGAATCTCCAAATATAGTAATAATCAGCACAATTTCAAAGTTTTTCTTGATAAAACTGAAAATATGTGAAATTTGACTTAAATTTGTCTATTATTATTGAGTAAGGTCTTAAAAGACAGATAAGAAAAAACTGAAAAATATAATTATGGTTAATCCTCATTTACAACACTCCAGGAAGTTTTATTTTGCCGATACATCTTTTCATAATCTCATGAAAAGAAGAATATATCACGTTCTTTTGATTTCCAGTGCTTATGATGCATTTATTCTTGAAGATGACGGAAGAATTGATGAGCAGATATTTAATGAATATGTTTCGCTCAACCTGAGATATCCTCCGCAGTTTATTCTTGCCAGTTCAGAAGAGGATGCTCTTGCAAAACTTCAGGAGGAAAACATCGACCTTATTATTACAATGCTTAGTGCAGAAGAATCGGATACTTTTGAACTTGCTGAGCATGTAAAGCTTGAGTATCCTGATATACCCATTGTTGTTTTAACTCCTTTTTCCCGACAAGTGACATTAAAGGTTGATCAGGAAGACCTTAGTGCAATTGACTATATTTTCAGTTGGCTTGGCAATGCTGATATTTTACTTGCGATTATCAAGCTGATTGAGGATAAGATGAACGTTGAGCATGATGTTGAAGAGGTTGGTGTTCAGACTATTCTACTTGTAGAGGACTCAATCAGGTTTTATTCCAGTTATTTGCCAAACATTTATAAGATAATTTTTAAGCAATCGCTGAAGTTTATGACCGAGGGTTTGAACGAGCATCAGAAAATGTTGAGGATGAGGGGAAGGCCTAAAATTTTGCTTGCGACAACTTATGAGGAAGCTGTTATGCTTTATGATAAGTACAAACAGAATATGCTTGGTGTTATTACGGATATGGCGTATATGCATAATGGTGAGATGGATCGGATGGCAGGTGTCAGACTTTGCGAAAAAATAAAAAAGGAAGATAAATATATGCCGTTGCTTCTTCAGTCGTCGGAGGCTGATGCAGAGAAAATTGCAAAAAAGATGAGGGTTGGCTTTATAAACAAGCATTCCAAGTCGCTTTCATTTGAGTTGCGGAATTTTATTTTCAGATATTTTGCTTTTGGCGATTTTATCTTTGTTGAT